>NZ_WUEH01000026.1 GCF_010468615.1 Pseudodesulfovibrio sp. JC047
AGAAGCTCCCGTCAACCCTTTTTTTCAACTTTTTCAAAGTCTTTTCAAAACGCTGACCCCACTCACAGGCAGGAAGGGGAAACTAGGGTTTTCCCCCTTCCGCGTCAACACCTTTTTATACTTTTTTCACCTTTTCATTCATTTCGTTTCTCAGAATTTTCAAACACTTGAATTTATTCACTTTATTTTCAGCCCTTTTATTCCTCTATAATAGACCAACAGGGGAACGCGGCTTGAAAATCTATCAGGAGTCACCTTCAGCGAGAGCTGAACGCTGTCCTGGACCTGCCAAAGCCCCCTTTAAAAAGGGTTTTCTGGACTCTCCGAAACTTTTTGAGTCGCTTCGCGAAGGCTGTCGGCAGCATAATCGTGTTCGGCTCTTCAAAACACATTGTAAAAATTTACATTTCGTACAGACTCTATGGGAATATATTAAACAATTTCCCCTACAACCCCCTCTTGCTCCTTTCCGCATTCCCTCTTTCATCTCACTCACTTCTTCAATCTCACTCAACCGATAACGAGTGCCCTCGCCGAAGGCGCGCCAAAAAGTTCTGGAGGGGAGTCCAGAGGGGAACCTCTTCCAAGAGGTTCCCCTCTGGCCGTCGGAGACATCCCACGCAACCCCGGCGAGGGGCCGCCGAAGGCACCCCTCCGGGGAGAGATTGACAATTTCATAAAACAGGGTGATTTCGGTGTGCATGAAAACGATGGATGAAACGCACATAAAGCGACTGGCGGAATTGTTGAATCGCCCACTCCAGATTAGGGGCAAGGAAATATCCAATCGGCTGTGGCTTGCTCCCTTGGCGGGGCTGGGTCATGCTGCATATCGTGACGTGCTGGATAGCTATGGCGGATGTGGCCTGATGTTCACTGAAATGTGCAGCGCCAGAAGTGTTCCCACGGAAAAACCATCCGTGTCTCCAACCTTCCGCTGGCGAAAAGAAGAATTGGGCCATCTGGTCTGCCAAATTTTCGGCTCAACCCCGGAAGAAATGATCCCGGCGGCCCGACGTATCGAAGCAGAAGGATTTTTCGGTATTGATATCAATATGGGCTGCACGGCCCCAGGCATTGTCAAACGAAACGCCGGGGCGGGACTGTTGAAAAATCCCGATGCAGCCATCGCAGCTGTCAAAAGTGTCCGTCAAACAGTGTCCATTCCGGTCTTCGTCAAATTCCGCACGGGCTGGACGCCTGATATCGGCCCGGCTGTGGAGCTGGCACAACGATTTGAGGCGGAAGGAGTTGACTGCCTGGTCTTTCATCCACGAGTGGCACCGGATAAACGAACCAAACCGCCAGTCAAGGAACACATCAAGGCAATCAGTGACGCCGTATCCATTCCAGTCTTCGGTAATGGCGATGTGGTCCTGCCGGAAGAATGCCTGTCCATGCTGGAAAACACGGGCTGCGCGGGCGTCTCAATCGGTCGAATGGCCATCGCCCGCCCCTGGCTCTTTGCGGAATGGACCACGGGATATATTCCTTTAGAAGGCTGCTTCCAAGAATATGCCATGAAACTGGCCGATGCAATCGAGGCAAACTTCGACCCAATCCGGGCACTCAAGCGGTTCAAAATGTTCACGATCTATTTCGCGGCCAATTTTACATACGGACACAGCTTGCAAACCCGATTCCTCGGGGCAAAATCCATGGATGACGTTCGAGAGATCATCCGAAACCACGTCAAACCCAATATGCGCCTGACCTTGCGGCCCAACATGAACCTCTACAGTATATGAGGAGCACCTGATGCAGCTTGTTGACCTGACCCACACCATGCAAACCGGAATGCCGGTCTTTCCCGGCGATGAACCGGCCAATATCCGCCGGACACACTGTGTGAACAGGGATGGTTTTGCCCAAAACACGATATCCTTCGGCTCACACACCGGCACCCATCTTGATACTGCGGCACATGTGTTTGCAGACGCCCCGGGACTGGACTGGCTGGGACCGGATAATTTTGTCGGCTGGGGCGCGGTGGTAGATGTCTCCACGATCTCAGGACCGACCATCGAACAATCACACTTGGCTGCGCTTGCGGACATGGACGCACTGGATTTCGCCATTCTGCGAACGGGGTGGGATCAGCATTGGGCAACCGACCGATATTTCGGGGACTTCCCCATCATTTCCGAAACCGCCGCTCGATTCCTCGGTGGGTTGGGTCTCAAAGGGATTGGGCTTGATACACCGTCGCCCGACCCGGTGAATTCCTCCACCCTTCCGGCTCACACCATTCTGCTGGATCACGGGCTGGTCATTGTCGAAAATCTGACCAATATAGGCGAACTCCCAACTGAAGGATTCATCTTTTCCTGCCTTCCCCTGCGCATCAAGGATGGCGAAGGTTCGCCCGTCCGGGCAGTCGGCATGACATTGTAAACACCATTCGACCTTCTCTCCGTCAAAACACTTTCGGCGAAGACTTTTCCCATAAAAAAAGGCCGCTTCGGACATCCGAAACGGCCATATCTTTTTCGAGAAAATGCTTTAGCAGGTTGTGCCTTTGCATTTGTTTATTTTCACGTACTCAATGACGAACTTCTCAGCATCCTCGTCAGTGATGACGTCGTTCGTGATCTGTGCCTTGAGCAACTCATCGCGAATCTGACCGACAATGGGTCCCGGTTTGAGACCAGTCAGCGTCATGATCCGGTTACCATCCATGAACGGCTCGATCTCGTCTTCCGGGATGTCCGCACGTTCAGCCATCTTGAGATTGTGATTGAACTCACGCCAGGATGCACCACGGGCCTTGATGTCCGCCTTGACCATTTCCATGATACGCGGATACTCGTCCAAAGACCGCAGACGGCGGATGCCCTTGTCTGTCAGCATGAAATGTGGCCGCATGTGATTCTGGACCAATTCGCAGATCAGGTCGATATCCTGCTCCTCGAACCGAAGCCGTTTGAGAATCTTGCGGGAAACCTTGGCTCCCACCCGATGGTGCTGGAGAAAGTTCCACTTTTCATCATAATATTCGGCGGTGTACAGCTTGCCAATGTCATGGAACAAACAGGCAACAGTCCCATACCAATCATAGGGCAGCTCTTCGGGATAGGTCCGCATCACGTCAAAGGTGTGCTCAAGGACGGTCTCTTCCGTGCCCTCTTCGGGATTCTTGATCTGATGGACGCGAGACAATGCCGCGATCTCCGGGATCAAGCCATGCAACAGCATGGAATCAAAGAGCAGACGGAAAAACTTGTCCATGGCTTCGGCCTCGACCTTGCGCCATTCGTCCAGAAAATCGGACATGGGCACATAATCGAGTACTCGCCGGGCATTGCGTACAATGGCAATCCAGGAGTTCGCTTCAATTTCCTTGTCAAAATTGGCCGCGAACCGCAAAGCCCGATACGCCAAGGAGTAGTCCTTCTTGAGTGCCTGATCGGGCAATCCCTTGAATCGAATTTTCCCTTCGGAAAAGTCCGCGAAATCCGCGTACATATCCTTGGCTTTGGGAATGAACGGACAGACAGAAGACAACGGGATGTCCCCACGCTGCTCCAATCGCTTCAACAGACGCGGTGTCATGACAGACACGGTTTCGTCCGTGTAGGAGGCTTCATTCACATCAGCGGGGTAGAAGTAATACTTCACGCCACCTTCAACCAAATAGGCGATGATGCCCTTATCCTGAGACTCTTCAATATTTGGAAAATATTTTTGAAGCTCGGAAAAACCGGCCTCTGTGCAAATATCGAGTTCTTTTTCTTCGCCCGTCTCATCCAAGGTCAAAGCCTGAAGACGCGCGTTGATGACATACGCATCGTACCCGTTGCGCATAATCGTTTTACAAAACCCGATAGCATCTTTAAAAGGCTGACTCATATCGCTCCTTCCGGCTGTCCAAAAGCCTCGGCTTCAGGGACAGCCTATACATAGTCCTTATGGTGTCTCGTCCTCTATCCAAAAGCATATTTTGTCTGGGGCCGACGACCCCAGAACCATTGCTATACAACCTTTTTGCCCTGAATGAAATGGGTTTTTACCCGCCCTTTCAGACTGGTGCCAAGCAATGGAGTGTTCTTTCCCTTTGAATACAAGGTCTGCGAAGAGACGGTCCATTCTTCATCTTCATCGAACAGGAAGAAATCCGCAGGATCGCCGGGTTGAAAGGTATTGACCGGCAGATTGAATATCCCGCACGGAGCCGTGGTCCAAGCCCGAATAAACGTTTCTCGCGTCAGCACACCCTCTTTGACCAATGCCCACGTGGTGCTCAGCGCCGTATCCAGCCCGGTTATGCCACACGGTGCCACATCAAATTCCGTTTCCTTTTCATACGAAGCATGTGGTGCGTGATCTGTCGCCAGGCAATCAATGGTGCCATCGTTCAACGCCTCGATCATGGCCGCCTGATCGTCCCGCGTCCGAAGTGGCGGATTGACCTTGGCATTGGTATCGTATTCCGAATTCGGGTCTTCCAGATAGTCTTCGGTAAAAATCAAATAATGTGGGGCGGTTTCAGCCGAGATCTTCACCCCGCGAGCCTTGGCCGACCGGATGATATTCACTGATTTACGGCAGGAAATATGGGCCAAGTGAATCGGCAGATCAAGGTATTCGGCAATGAGCACATCCCGTGCGACCTGCAAGGCCTCGGCAATATCCGGCTGGGCAGGCAGGCCCAAACGGCTGGACACTTCACCTTCGTTCACTCCGGCAGCAACGCCCATGTACGGGTCTTCGCAATGATCAATGACCACTCGATCCCAGTCCGACGCGTATTCCACGGCCAAGCGAAAAATCTTGGTGGACTTGACCGGCACGCCATCATTGGAAAACGCCACGCATCCCGCCTTGGCCAATTCGGCCATGGGAGCCAGTTCCTTGCCGGACAACCCCTTGGTCAATGCGCCGATCGGAAGTAAACGCGGACCGTGAGGCCAATATCTCCGAGCCTTATCAAGCATCATGTCCGTGACGGACTGCGTATCATTCACCGGTTTGGTATTGGCCATGCACATGATATTGCCGAACCCGCCCCAGGCCGCTGCCCGAAGACCGGATTCCACATCTTCCTTGTATTCATAGCCCGGCTCGCGCAAGTGGACATGCACATCAGTCAGGGACGGCATCAGGGTCAGCCCAAAGGCCTCTTCAACCTGTGCGTCCCCGGCATCCAGCGTCTCGACCGAAGGCCGAATTTCCACAATCTTGCCCTTGCCAACAAAAACATCCACTTCCTTGCCGTCAAGCGCGGCCCGGTGCAGTATCAAATCTATTTTCGGCATTGTTTCTACTCCGACTTATTCTTCGCCCTTGCGGGTCATATACAGGAAAAGCAGGGCCATCCGAACGACCACGCCGCTCGACACCTGATCGAGCACCAACGATTCAGCAGAATCAGCCAGATCAGAACTGATCTCGATCCCCCTGTTCATCGGCCCGGGATGCAAGATGCGCACATCCTGATTCGCCAGATCGACATGGCACTGATGCAATCCGAATGTCTGCGCGTATTCACGCAAATCCGGCAACAGCCCATCTTTCTGCCGCTCAAGCTGCAACCGCAGGCACATGACCGCGTCCACGCCTTTCACCGCTTCATTCAAATCGGAATACGCCGTCACCGGCCAGCTCTGCACTGCCGGAGGCATCAACGTTCTCGGCGCGCACAAGCGGACATCTGCCCCCAATTTGTTGAGCAGAATCACATTGGATCGGGCCACTCGGCTATGAGCGATATCTCCCAGAATCAAAATCGTCTTGCCCGCGACATCACCCCATTCCTGATGCAAGGTGAAGCTATCCAGCAACGCCTGAGTCGGGTGAGCATGGCGTCCATCGCCGGCATTAATGACCGCGCAATCCAGTCGATCAGCCAAGAATCTGGCCGCGCCCGAACACCAATGCCGAATCACGATGGCATCCGGTGCCATGGCCTGCAACGTCAACGCCGTATCTTTCAACGACTCGCCCTTGGTCAGGCTCGACGAACTCTTCGCCAACGAAAACGTGTCCGCCGACAACCGTTTGCCCGCCACGTCAAAGCTCGTCTTCGTGCGCGTGCTCGGCTCGGCAAAAAATAAGACCACGGACCGACCTTTCAATGTCGGAACCTTCTTGACCGGACGCTCCTGCAATTCCTGAAAACGACCCGCTGTCTCGAAAATCGCCATGACCTCCGATTTCGACAACTGCGATACGTCCAATAAATCCTTGTGAAGCCATTTCATCGTCGCTCATTCCTCCTTGCCTTCAGCAATTCCCTCCCGGAAACCACTCTCAGCCGGATCAAAGAGTACCAAAGAACCCAAAAACAGGCCCCTCAGATTCCCCTTAACTTGTGCTCCATTCCGCGATTTTTCTCAATCACGCAATCATATTCCACATCACTATACACTTCGCCAATTATCAATCCACCCCTACCGGGGGTCGCCTTCAGCGAGCCCCCCCTACCGGGGGTCGCCTTCGGCGAGACCAGGACGCTGTCCTGGACCTGCCAAAGAACCCTTTGAAAAGGGTTCTCTGGACTCTCCTAAACTTTTTGTCGCTCGCTTCGCTCGAAGCTGCCGACAGCGTTTATTCGCACGCTTCGCAAAAAAACGTTGTAAAAAATTACTTTTTTACAGACTGAGTAAAAATTACAAAATTCATTCTTCAAATTACAACTCTTTATATGCTTTTACTTCTTCAATCCCATCCCGAATGATTCCGCGCACCTTTGCCGAAGGCACACAAAAAGTTGAGGAAAAGAGAGGGATGGGGGGTCTGGGGGGAAGGGAGAGAAAAAGCCCTTTTCAAAGGGTTTGTCTCTCCCTTCCCCCCAGCCGCCGGAGGCATCACCCCTACCAGGACTCTCCGAAACTTTTTGTCGCTCGCTTCGCTCGAAGCTGCCGACAGCGTTTGTTCGCACGCTTCGCAAAAAAACGTTGTAAAAAATTGCTTTTTTACAGACTGAGTAAAAATTAAAAATTCATTCTTCAAATTACAATGTTTTGTATTCTTTTGCTTCTTCAATCCCATCCCAACCAATGGCGCAGGACCTCGCCGAAGGCGCGATAAAAAGTTGAGGAAAAGAGGGGGATGGGGGGTCTGGGGGGAAGGGGGAGAAAGAACCCTTTTCAAAGGGTTTGTCTCCCCCTTCCCCCCAGCCACCGGAGGCATCACCCCACCCCAACATCTCATGAAAATATATCCATCACAGCGCTTGGTACTTTGGCAAACGCGGCTATTTTTCCTGGTTCGAGAGTCCCAAAAAGATGGCTGGCACCGAGTATCCGAGCGGGATTTCGGGTCATCATGGCGAGCACATCAATGAGGCTCAATGCTCCTTGAAAATGTTGCTTGAGATACAGAGCTTCATTCCAGAGATCGAGATCGTGATTGGAGGCAAGAGAATCAGTCCCGAGACAAAGGGGTGTACCGGACGAGAACCATTTTTCCCATGGCGCACGCCCGACTCCGATGAATTCGTTGGAACGGGGACAGAGACAGACAGTCGCACCGGACTGACGCACGGCTTCGATGTCGGAATCAGACACTTTGACACAGTGAACGGCAAGGGTGGACGCATCGAGCAAGCCGAGCGCATCAGCCTGCTGAACAGGACGCTTGTGCGGGACGGTGAAATCGAGAAGTCGCCCTCGGGCCTGAAGCAGATCGAGAAATTCGCTGGGTTCACCTGCCATGATGGCGACTTCGTCGTCGTGCTCGGCCAGATGGAGAGAAAAGGGCAGATTTTTGGCACGAGTCTCGGCCTTGGCAGCACGCAGGACATCGACGTGGGTGGTGTAGAGGGAATGCCCGGCCACAGACATCACCCCGGCCTCAAATGTCCCGGAAGGGATAAACGTCTTTCGAGGCACGGTTTCGCCGATGGCTTCGCAAAAGACCACAAAAAAAAGACCGGATGCTTCAAGCATTCCGGCCATCTCCTTGGCAAAACGGGTAGCGATATCGCCAACCATTATGGTGCCGGTTCGTTTGAGTTCCTGCCCGGCAATATCAAATGCTGTGGGATCGAGATCGAAAATGGGCTGTTTCATCAACGCTTCCACCCAAGTGACGAATCCTTGCCCTGACGGGCATTTTTCGTGCAGATGCGCGAGTTCGAGATGGGAATGCGCATTGACCAATCCCGGAACGAGAAAAGTATCACCAAGGTCCATCACCGGACCGGAATGGGTCCGGGCCAGATCTTTATATCTGCCGATTTCCTGAATAATACCATGCTCCACAACGATGCCTGCGTCATCAATGGGCTGCGCATCAGGAACCATGGTCGCGGCTTTGGCCGCACGAACGAGTTCAACCATTCGGTATCGCCTACTCCCTTTAAAGGAATTTATGGTTCGGTAAAGTGTCCGCGCACGGACTGAAAATATGAAGTACGTGCTTTTGCCCCAAAGGTCCACTCCGATTCACGAAAAAAAATACGCTCAACAGGAAGGACCATTTTTTGCAATGTTTAAACCATATATCCAAATTCGACCAAAAATCGGCACAAACTGCTGGGTCTGCACCAGCCCTTAAGTTTTTCTCAAAAAAACCGATTGTTCATAAGGTTAATAAATAGTTATACGAGAACAGCGCGTTGATCGATTTGCCATCAGGAGGGGATTTTGAACAAAATATCAATTGTCGTTCCAAGCTATAACCATTCGAAATATCTGGAAGCTTGCCTGGACTCCCTCATGTTTCAAGACTATGAAAACATGGAAATCATCATTGTTGACGATTGCTCGACAGATGGGTCTCGGGATATTATTCAACGCTATGTGAATGATATGACGACAGAAACACGCAATTATGCCCACTCTTACAACGCAGAAACCGACCACATCGAACGGGTCGTGCATCCCCGCTACCCGCAGGGACGTGAAATCACGGTTCTGTTCAATGAGCAGAACATGGGATCAACCGCGACATATAATAGAGGATTCCGGGCAACAACCGGGAAATATTGTTCTTTTGTCACCTCTGACGACATCTGTCATCCACAGATGTACTCGACTCTTGTGCAACCGCTCGAACAAAATATCGCGGATTTCGTGTATGCGGACATGTTTGTAATCGATGACGCGCGCCGGATTGTGCGTGAATTCAAACTCCCGGAATATAGCTTCAAAAAAAGCTTTTGTGACTGGTATTTATGTGGTGTCGCCACGCTGTATCGCCGCGAACTGCACGAACGATTCGGCTTTTATGATGAAAATTCCAACGCTGACGACCATGAATGCTATCTCCGGTTCGCCATGAACGGCGCGCGGTTCCTCCATGTCCCGAAAACAGTGTATGATCACCGGAGCCACGATGATCGACAGGTTGGCCTGCATGAACCGGCCCAGTTCGACAAGCTGTTGACCGCGTCAAAGGAATTGGTGCTCAAGGCTAGGAAACACCTGAAAAACAGCACTATTTCGGACGAAAAATCTTCCGGGGAAAAACTGTCATGAGACGAATCCACCTCATCATTGCGGCACGCCCCAATCTCATCAAGATGGCCCCGGTGTATCATGCCGTGAGCCGCCTCGACGGATTTGAGGTTCGGCTTATCCACACGGGTCAACATTATGACACCCCGCTGTCCGCCCAAATCATTCGGGAACTGAATCTTCCGCAGCCCGATCACAATTTTGCCATTGGCTCGGGCACCCATGCCCAGCAGACCGCCGGGGTCATGCTGGCGTATGAAAAACTCCTCCGGGAAGAACGGCCCGACCTGTGCGTGGTGCCAGGCGACGTGAATTCCACGCTGGCCTGTGCCCTGACAGCGGCCAAACAACAGGTGCCGGTGGCGCATCTGGAAGCCGGGCTTCGAAGTCGCGACATGACCATGCCCGAAGAAATCAACCGGATACTGACCGACCGAATTTCCTCAATTCTCTGGACCCCTTCGGAGGATGCAGACACCAATCTGCTCAATGAAGGCGTGGACCGAGAAAAAATCTTTCGCGTGGGCAACTGCATGATCGATTCACTGGTCACCATGCTGCCCACCATCCGCACGCTCGAACCGTGGAAACAGGTCCAATGCGACCGCAAGGGATATTCGGTGGTCACATTGCATCGCCCGGGAAATGTGGATTCCCCGGACCGACTCAAGGCCATCGTGCACACGCTGATAACCATGGCTCGCCGAACACCGCTGGTCATGCCGCTGCATCCTCGGACACAGGCCCGACTCGAAGCCTGTTCCCTCTTGGAGACGCTCCGTTCCACCGAGGCCATACGGGTCATCGAGCCGCTGGGGTATCTCGAATTCATTGCTCTGGTTGAAGGATCACAGGCAATCATCACGGATTCCGGCGGGATACAGGAAGAGACATCCTATCTGAACATCCCCTGCCTGACCCTGCGCCCCAATACGGAGCGGCCGATCACCTGCACACTCGGCACCAACCGTCTGGTGGATCTGGACTCGCTTGAAACCGCCCATGCGCAGGCCGTGGGAAGCCGTGCCGTGCCTCGAAAACCCATCCCATTGTGGGACGGCAAAGCCGGAATGAGAATTGCAAAAACTTTGACGGATACTTTTTTTCACCACGAACCGACTGGATACGCATCATGAAAAGACCGCTTCGAATATTATTCATTCACAAGGACCCCTGTTCCAGGGCGTACAAGGAAGCCGTCTCCCTCAAACGGATGGGGCACACCATCGACCTGGCTTGCGAAGCACTTGATGACCACCCGGACATTCGGAATTCACTGGACAAAATCTATACATATTCCACGCTGGACGAGCTGGCGGCCATTATCCGCGCCGGGCACTGGGACATCATTCACGGCCACAACGAGCCGAACGAACCGACCGAAGTGGCCATCAGAAACGCCAACAGCTGTCCCGTGGTCTTTGATTGCCACGATTTCAGGGGACTCCGCCAAAAGCTTGACGACCGGGAAAAAGTGACCGAGCGATGCTGTTTCGAAGAAAGTGACGGTGTCATTGTGGTCAGCGACCGGATGGTGCAGGTGGTCAATCAGTATTACGCCCCCAAAACCACCATTGCCCTGCCCTGTTTCTGTCTGACCAGTGAAATGCAACGGGTCTTCAAGGACAAGCTACCCGGCAATCACATGGTCTATCAGGGCATGTTGCTGGACGCGGGCATCTATCCGTTGGAATATCGGAATTATCATCCGTTCTTCAAGGATTTCACGGAAAACGGCATTGACGTGCATGTCTATTGTTCCCACTTCAACCCCCGGGTGCAGGGAACCTACATCGACTTGCAAAACGCCACGGACCGGTTCCATTTTCACCACTACATGCCGTATGCGGACCTGCTTGAAGACATGAGCCAGTACCAATGGGGACTGACGGCCTTCAACGTCGCGGAAATCACCGAAGAAAAACGGCTGACTTTCCTGAATTCCATTCTGCCGAACAAACTGTTCGACTACCTGTTTTCCGGGGTTACTCCCATTGTCTGCAACAACGAAACCGCCGGGGCATGGGTCGAAGAACACGACCTCGGCTATTACGCCCGCACCGAAGCGGAGATGCTGGACATCATGCTCAACGAACCACCCAAGCCGCTCATGGAGGACGTGAGCCGTATCAGCATGGAAAAACACACCAAAATCGTTCAAGATCTCTATTACACCATTCTTGCCGACCGGCAGGGACAATCCCGGAGCTAGGTCATGTCACTCGTCCAATGCCAGACACCCAAAAACACGGCCAGCCCGACGCGTCCCCTGACCGTCGTGCCAAAGCCGGTCACGGCCAAAACACCGACGTTCCCGAACACGATAGAACGGATGAAACACGACATCCTGCACACGTATTTTTCATATCGGGAAACAGACATGAACGCCTGGGCCAAAGACTTTCCCGGAGACAGGGACAAGATCGTGGTTCACATCGCGGCCCGATCCGGGTCCACCCGGTTGCCGCGCAAGAACATCGAACCGATCAACGGAAAGCCACTGATCGCGTACACCATCGAGACGGCCAAGGCCCTGGATATCGATCGGATCATCGTGAATACGGACGACGAGGAATTCGCTGAAATCGCCCGCCATTACGGGGCGGAAACGCCATTTCTCCGCCCTGCACCACTGAGCACCAGCGACTCGCCCCCGGGCCTGTCTTCGTACTACGCATTCCGCTCTCTGCTGGAGGAAGGGTATGGCATCAAGTCTTTCATCGATCTGTATCCGACCACGCCATTCCGCAATGCAAAGACCCTGAAAACGTACATCGCGGCCATGCAGAAATATGGCAATGTCAGCACCGGCGTTTTCCCGGAAGTCTGTTGCAACGCGCTCTTTTCGGACGGCACCCATGTTCCGGTTGCGATCAGTTCTCTCGAACAGAAATCCTCCATCCAGTACACGCCCATTTCCACATTTCTGGGGCACAACGTCATTCCGGCCGAACGCCCGGCATCCGTGGTTTTTCCCATTACCAACCCGTTGGAACTCATCGACATCGACACCAGACACGATCTGGAACTGGCCGAATACGCCGTGCGCAACAATCTCTATGACTTTGGCAGGGACCAATGAACGTCTTCATTTCCATAGGCCGACACTCCTTCCGAGAACAGGAACTCGTCCTTGATTCACAGCTGGCTCACAGTATCATGACCACCTGCCTTCGAGAGCTGCACACCGCCGGATTGCAGGTCACCGGCATGGTCCATCTTCGATCAACGCCCATGGGGCCATTCGAATCCTTTGACCTTCCCATGGAATCCTTTGTTCATGAGGAACGGTTGCACAGTGAAATCGCGGCCATCCGGGAAATGGCACTTCATTCGCCGCACGAACCGACCATGATCGTCCGGCCATTCATGGGCTGGACCCCGGCACCCCGGCTGCGGCAATTGGCCGAAATCGCCGGGACACACGCTTGTCCGTGCCTGTCCCTGCTCAAACAGGATGCCCAGCAACATATCGGGTGGAATCTGATGGAACAGGACCGGGCCAATCTGGTAAACGGAGCGTTGACATGGACACAATCCCCATTGTTCATTCCGCACCCATTCCGACAAAAACACCCGCAGTACACGGACTATTTCAACTGGCCGGATGCCTTTGGCGGAAGTCAGTATCTGCCGGACCTGTCCTATTTTGACGGGACCATGCTCACCCTTGACCCGCAGACCCTTTCCACCCACACTGTGCATGAAGATCGGTCCTTTTTCCAAACGGCACAGACCGTGACCTATGATGAAGAAAACCGGGAAGACAGACCGTTTCATGAACATCTGGGACTCTTTCGACTGAATGACTCGCTGCCCTGCGACCTGACCCTGATCCGAAAGATGCTGCATCTGTACGAACAACAACCGACCATCCCGGAGCACACGGCAGCGGCCTCATAACACCGACACCGTTCGACGCAAGATATTGGACTCATATGCGATATTCGAAAAAAGACATCTGCTCGGCGTACACGAAACTGGGCGTCACCCACGGAAAGACCGTCCTGCTCAAGTCGGACATCCGGCCTTTGGGACTGTATACGCCCGCAGAAAAGGAAACCGTGGTGCAGGCCCACATTTCGGTGCTGTGCGACCTCATCGATCTGTCCGAAGGGACACTGGTGGTCAATGCGGGATCACCGAGCCTGTGCAATACGAACACGCCGTATGATCCGGCCCACACCCCCTGTGAAATGGGCGTGTTGTCCGAACAGGTTCGCACCCTGCCCGGAGCGGTCCGCACTCAGCATCCCTTTTACTCCTATGCTGCGGTGGGCAAGAACGCCGACTTTTTCTGCGGTCCCGGGGCCAGAGGGGTGTTTGGTCTCAACACCCCCAAACAACGGCTGATCGATGCGAACGCGTTGTTTGTCAGTGTGGGACTCCACCCGCGCCTGACCAGTGCGGTGGTGCATCAGGTTGAACTGATGATGGGTGTTCCATATCGGTACACCAAGGAATTTCTCCATCCCATCGTCACGGAGACCGGCATAGAGAACCAACCGTTTTACTTACACGTCCTCAGGCGGGAATGTTCCATACAGCGAGACCTCAATGCCAAGATTTTTGCGTATTACGAACAGGAACACGCACTTGCCTCGGCCACACTGGGCATGGGAAATGTGTACTCCCTGTCCATGGGGACGTACTATGCAACCACCCAAAAGGCCTTTCTCGACGACCTCTTTGTCTGGCTCAAGGAAGAACCACAGAAAAAAAGCTACAGGATATAACCATGAAGAATCACACCCCAAACGCCACCGTCGAACAGGTCTGCGCCATCCTCACCCCACTCTTTTCAGAGCCCGTGGGACCAGACGCGTCCACCATCACGCTCAAGGAATGGGACAGTCTGAAATATCTGGAAATCGTCGGCGCGCTTGAAGATCAACTGGCCGTGGAATTCACTGCTCAGGAGCTACTCAGGCTCTCCTCGGTGCGAGAAATTGTCACAGTCCTTCATTCCAAAGACCACGCGGAATAACGTCATGAATCGCTGTGCCCCCACATTCGTCGTCAGCACCGGACGGTGCGCCACCACCCTGCTCGGACTCTTTCTGAACGCGGACGATTCGTCACTCGCGCTCAACGAAGGACAACTCCGCGACGTGCACAGCCAAGGACCGCAGATCCTTCCCGCTTTGACACTGGAAAACCGGCTAGCGTATGAACAGCCCGCACTGGCCGCCGATATCCTTCGCGAAAAACGGCTGCCACAGATTCGCGAGCTGATCGAACAAAAAGCCCTGACCCATTTCGTTGAAATCGCCTATTACTATAGTCCATTTGTGGCCGCTCTGAGAACGATTTTCCCGGAATCAAAACTCCTCTTCATCCACCGGGATGGCCGCGACTTCGTCCGATCTGCCTACGTCGATGAAGTGCCCGATCCCATGCCGGTCGGGTACCTTGATCCCCGGCCACTGCATCCGGTGGAACGGTACGTGGCCATGGGCCGACTGGCTCCCACACCGGAAGCACCGGACGCGGCCAGATGGGAACACTTTTCGCCCTTTGAAAAAAACGTCTGGCTCTGGGCGGAAACCAACCGCATCATCCGGGACGGATTGACGACCTGGCCGTCGGATGCCGTCCTGACCATGCCCATGCACCGTATGGTCACCCCCGAAGGACTGGTCGAGATCGCCGATTTTCTGGACATGGACCGCTCCCTCTCCCAAGCCTCAACCCTGCTCGAAACCAAGGTCAACGCCCGAAAATCCCGCGTCCTGCCCCATTGGACCCAGTGGGACGAGACGCTCAGGACACAGTTCAAAGCATTGGGACAGGACATGCTCCAGACGCTCGGGTATGCGACCGACGCACCATGGACGGTGTCGCGATGATGCTCCCCGAACGGTTTGCCCACACGGTTCGCACTGTGGAGGACGCTCCGGCGATCATCACGCCGACGCAGACATATTCCTTTGCCGCGTTGCACCACCGGGCCACCCAAACAGCCGCAGCTCTGGCCGAACAGGGCATCGGGCCGGGGCATCGCGTGGCCATTCGCATGACCCGGGGCTTCGATTTTCTCGCGTGCATGGTCGGTGTCATGCTCTCCGGCGCGGCGTATACTCCTCTTGATGCACATCTGCCAACGCCCTATATCGCGACAATTCTCACCCAACTTTCCCCGGACCTGACCGTGATCGAGCCGGGTATCCCGGCCATCGGCAACGGTCCGACCTGTCTGTTTGACGACCTGGCATCGGACCGCCCATTTCAGGCGATTCCACCCCAAAAAGACGCGCCCGCATATATCATTTTTACCAGCGGCTCGACCGGAATCCCCAAGGGCGTTGTCATTTCCCACGGCGCACTCAGCCATTTCACGGACTGGTGCCTGACCGAATTCAGACCATACGCCCGAAAACCGCTGCTCAATGTGGCGAATTTCTCCTTTGACCAATCCGTACTCGACATCGTCATGCTGTTGGCAGCGGGATCGCCCATGGTCTGTCTTCCCGGCGCACCCACCATCATGGACATCGTGGGGGCCATGAACCGTCATGCCGTGGCCTTTGTGTCCACCGTGCCGAGCACCTTCAGCATCCTGCTCTCCGCCGGAGCGATTTTGCGCCGATTTCCACTCGACCACCTTGAATGCGTGGTGCTCGGTGGAGCGGCTTTTCCCGAAAGCACGAGGCACCAACTCTTTGACTGGAAACCCTCGCTCGATGTGTACAATCTGTATGGGCCGACCGAGGCAACGGTCTATTGTCTGTTCCAGAAAGTGACGGTCGAAACCCGGTCACCACACCCCACGGTTGCCCTCGGTGTGCCATTCCCCGAAATGCACGCGCACCTGATCGACAGGGATGATTCCCTGCTCACCAATGCTCCGGCTGACGGCGAACTGGTGCTCGAAGGACCGCAGCTCATGACCGAATACCACGGCAGTCCGCAGGCGACACAGACCGCCACCACGGTCACGACCCCGGAACTCCGGAACCGCCGCGTCTATCGGACTGGCGACATGGTCCACCGAGATGCTCATGGCACCCTCTTTTTTGCAGGCCGTGGAGATGATACGGTCAAGACCAGAGGCTACCGGGTCAGCCTTCTCTCACTGGAACACGCCGCCCATGCTGTGCCCGGAGTGCTGGAGGCCTCGGCCATCGCCATTCCTGATCCCGCCGTGGAAAACCGACTGGTTCTCTGTGTCACCATGATCCCGAAAACCGATATTTCGACACACACCATCTCGGAACACTTGAAAAATGCGCTGCCAAGTTACATGCTCCCCAAGGACATTCTCACTTTCGACGCGCTGCCCAAAAATACGTCCGGAAAAATCGACAAGAAGCGTCTCATCCGCCACGCAATGAAGGATACACAATGACTATCAACGGACATATTCTGCATCAATGGATGCGGGACCTGTACCCCATCTGCCGGAGTATTACCGGCGACGGGGTGCGACAAACCCTCAACTACTTCAAGGAGATCGTGCCGGACCTGACCCTGCACGAAATTCCAAGCGGCACCAATTGCTATGACTGGACCGTGCCCGACGAATGGAACATCGACGAGGCCTATCTCATCGGTCCCGACGGAGACCGGATCGTGGATTTCAAGGATCACTCCCTGCATGTCCTGAACTATTCCGTGCCGGTGGACACGACGCTATCACTCGACGAACTCCAGCCGCATCTGTATTCACGAGAAGACCTGCCCGAGGCCATCCCCTACGTGACCAGCTATTATGAAAAACGGTGGGGATTCTGCCTGCCACACGCCCAACGGAAGACGCTCAAGCCCGGAACATATAGGGCGGTCATCAAAAGTCGGCTGGAACCCGGAAGTCTCACCTATGGCGAACTGTTCCTGCCGGGCCGACGCGCCGAAGAGATTCTGGTCACCTCGTACACCTGCCATCCATCCATGTGCAACAACGAGCTGTCCGGCCCGGTCACCCTTGTAGGCCTGGCGGCTTGGCTGGCTGAAAAAAAGGATCGGGAATTTTCCTACCGCTTCTACCTCGGGCCGGAGACCATCGGCTCCATCTGCTATATCCATCGGCATCTTGAACGACTCAGGGAACGGTGCGTTGGCGGCCTGCTCCTGACCTGTTGCGGTGATGCGGGAAATTTCAGTATGGTCCATTCCAAAAAGGGCGATACCCACATGGACTTTCTCGCTGAAACCATCCTCCGGGAGCACACGAAAAATCACCGTGCATATTCCTTTCTGGACCGGGAAAGCGATGAACAACAATTCAACAGTCCGGGTATAGACCTCCCGTTCATTTCCTTTGAAAAAACGCTGTACCGGCAGTTCCCGGAATACCATACGTCCCTGGACGATCTGAATTTCGTCACGACGGACACGCTTGGCTCGACATTCGAAGTCATGCAGCACTTTTTCTCGGCACTGGAAGCCAATCAACACTATCAAACAACAACGACCTGCATTCCCCAGTTGGGAAAACGCGGTTTGTACCCGACCCTCAGTGATATTCACTCTGGCGAAACCGTCGAACCAATGCTCGATTTTCTGACATATGCGGATGGCACATTGGATCTCGCCCATCTGGCACAGGCCATCGGCATCTCCTTTGCCCACGCCAAACGGCTGGCCACAATCTTTCTTGAACACGAACTCATCAAACCGGTCTTTCCTGACACCAGTCCATGGACCAAACCGGCATTGGCCGATTCTTCCGCCGCTTCCCGGCACCAACTTTCATCAGCAAGGTAATGTCTATGTTCAACGGCAGTAATATACTCGTGACCGGCGCGACCGGCTCCTTTGGTCAGTCCTTTGTGGAAAACATCCTCAACACCTATACTCCCAACAAACTCATCATCTTCAGTCGGGATGAGTTGAAACAGTTCCAGATGGAACAACGGTTTTCCGACAAGGAGTACCCCTGTCTGCGGTATTTTCTAGGCGACATCCGCGACGAACGCCGCTTGCGAATCGCGCTCAAGGGCGTTGATTACGTGGTTCATGCCGCCGCACTCAAACAGGTTCCGGCCGCCGAATACAATCCGTTCGAATTCATTCAGACCAATGTCATCGGCGCACAGAATCTCATTGAGACCGCCATTGAATGCAATGTCAAAAAGGTGCTGGCTCTGAGCACGGACAAGGCGGTCAACCCGCTCAATCTGTACGGGGCCACCAAGCTGTGTTCGGACAAGCTCTTTATCGCGGGCAATGCCTATTCTGGCCAATACGGCACCCGATTCAGCGTGGTCCGGTATGGCAACGTCCTGGGCAGCCGGGGCAGCGTGCTTCCCGTCTTCATGAAATATCGGGACTCCGGCTCCATCCCGGTAACCGACCCTCGCATGACCCGATTCTGGATTCGAATCGAAGACGGTGTTCATTTTTGCCTCGATCGCATGAAAACCATGGTGGGTGGCGAAATTTTTGTTCCCAAACTCCCGACCATGAATATCGTTGACCTGGCCAAAACGGTCTGTCCCGACTGCGAAATCGATGTCGTCGGCATTCGCCCGGGAGAGAAAATCCACGAAGTGCTCATTCCCAAGGATGAGGCCAGAAATACCCTGGAATATGAGAAATACTACACCATTCTGCCGCCGAGACGATACGGCACGCAGGAAGAATATACCCAGGAAGGCATCCCGGTTCCCGATGATTTCGAATATGAATCCAGCTCCAAGGAATGGCTGTTGAGCCAGGACGAATTCCGCCGGATTCTCGATGCATATGAAACCAAGGACGCAAAATAGCATGAACACCGGCGTGAACAGGCTCGTCATGGGCACAGCCCAGCTTGGCATGGACTACGGCATTGCCAACACCCAGGGGAGAGTCCGGGATGACGCGGCGTTGGCACTGGTCAACGAAGCGTTGCAAACCGGCGTCCACCGCTTTGACACGGCATCGCACTACGGATGCAGTGAACGGGTGCTTGGCCGTGCCCTGCGCGCACTCGATGAAAAGGGGGTCGCGACCGTGACGAGCAAGCTTGATCCCGCCATCGACCCCGCTGACACCTCGGCGGTCCTGCACGCAGTCCAGACCTCGGTAGACCGTCTTGGCCGACCGCTGGACGCCCTGCTACTTCATGACGAAACCATCCTTGACCGATGGGACACGGCGATTGAAACAACCCTGCAAACCGTGTTGGACGCCGGGCTGACCAAACATGGAGGAATTTCCGTCTATTCTCCGAAATACGCCCTGTCCGCGTTAGAGAAGCCCCTGTTGTCAGTCCTCCAGATTCCCGGAAACGCCATGGACACCCGTTTTGAAAAGGCCGGCGTGTTGCGCACCGCCGAAACACGCGGGGTCCGGCTCATGGTTCGTTCCGTGTTCCTGCAAGGGCTGCTCACCATGGATTCTGAATCCCTGCCCCCCCACATGGCGTATGCACAGCCCCATGTGGCACGATATCGGACCATTGCCACCACACACGGCATGGACCCAACAGTGGCGGCCATGGCCTATGTTCGAAAGGCATTCCCTTCAGCACACATCATTTTCGGTGCGCTAAATAGTTCCCAGCTCCTCCAGAATGTCCACGCCTTTGAACATCCATTCTCCTCGACAGCCTATGCCGATTTTCGCACCCAGTTATCCGCTGTTCCTGACAATGTATTGAACCCCAGTTTGTGGCCTTCTGCAAAATAACGCTTTGAATGGAGACAAGGAGACAGCATGTCAGAGCATCCAATGAAAAAGCATTCATCCACCATGACACAGGAAGAAGCGTTCAGCCTCAATGCCGCCGATGGTTATTTCATGCGCAATTTCTCACCGGAAAATGAAAAAGAAAATCATGAAAACGACTATATCGTCGCTATCCATGAATCATTGGGATTGGCCGCACCCAAAAAACTGCTGGATGTCGGATGCATGACGGGTTTTCGGTGCGACGCCTTTCGCGAAAAATTCGGCTCGGCAGGCTCTGGCTTCGACCCGTCGCGCAAGGCCATCCTCAAAGGACAGGAGCTGTATCCCGACATTCACCTCGAAGTGGGAGTGGCCAACAATCCGCCCATCAAGGACGAGCAATTCGACTGTATCATCCTCGGACATTTCCTTTCATGGACCAGTCAGGCAGAACTTTTCAACATCGCGGCAGCCGTTGACGCGCTGCTCGCCGACAAGGGCATTCTCTACATCACCGACTTTGATTCGGAATATCCGGTCAGAAGAAAGTACCATCACCAAGAGGGACTCTTCACCCATAAAATGCCCTATCAATCGATGTTTCTCTGGCACCCGCAGTACAATGTCGTTCACCAAACCTATAAATACAAATCAACATATACTTTCGATGCAGCACGGCAGGACCGCGTTCAGGTAACCATCCTTCGCAAGGACTGTGAACAGGGTTTTGCAGACAGTCTCTAAACGCTCCGAAGCATCCCTTTTACTGCCACCGGCGTCATCGGCACCAAATGTATAAACACACAGGAACAATCATGTCTCGAAACAATGACATGCAACAACGGGCGGCCTCGGTCATTCCGGGCATGACCCAACTGCTCTCCAAACGGCCTGACCAATTCTCACTCGGCGCATGGCCCGGATACTTTTCCAAGGCCAGCGGCGCCACGGTCCGCGATCTGGACGGCACCACCTATCTGGATATGAGCATCGGCGGCATTGGTGCCACCATCCTCGGCTATGCCAATCCCGAAGTGGACGCGGCCGTACTCGAAACCGTCAAAAACGGCGTGGCATCCAGCCTGAACTGCCCGGAAGAGGTGTTGCTCGCCGAACGGCTGTGCGACATCCACGGCTGGGCCGACATGGTCCGGCTGACCCGCTCGGGCGGCGAGGCCATGGCCGTAGCCGTGCGCATTGCCCGAACAGCGACCCGACGGAGCACCATCGCCTTTTGCGGCTACCACGGCTGGCATGACTGGTATCTGGCCGCCAATCTACGCAAAGACAGTCTGGGAGGGCATCTGTTGCACGGACTGGACGCCGGGGGTGTCCCGCAGGAATTGGCCGGAACCGCTCGTCCATTCACCTACAATCACCCGGAAAAACTGGACCGGATCATTGACGAGACCAACGGCGAGCTGGCCGCCATTGTCATGGAACCCATGCGCAGTACCCGACCCGACCCCGGATTTCTCGACCATGTAGCGGCACAGGCCAAAAAGTGCGGCGCGGTCCTGATCTTTGACGAAATCTCCGCAGGATTCCGGCTCGGACTCGGCGGGGCACACGCTTTCATCACGTCCGTGACCCCGGACATGGCGGTCTTTGCCAAGGCCATGGGCAACGGCTACCCCATCGCGGCGGTCATCGGCACCCGATCCGTCATGAACGAAGCACAGAATTCCTTTATCAGCAGCACCAACTGGACTGAACGCATCGGTCCCACGGCAGCTTTGGCCACGCTGGACATTCTCGAACGGGACATGCCCTTCGAGGAACTCGGTCGTCTCGGACGCGCGGTCAAACAGATCTGGCAGACCGCCGCCACCACGCACGGCCTGGATATCTCCATCGGCGGCATGGACCCCATGGGCCATTTCCAATTTGCCGAACAGCACGACCTGTGCAAGGCCCTGTTCGTGGAGGCCATGCTTGAACGCGGCATCCTTGCCAGCTCTCTGTTCTACGCCATGAGCGCGCATACCGAAGCGCACATCCAACGCTATGCCGAGGCAACGGACGCGGCCTTCAAACAGGTCGCCACGGCCCTCCAATCGGATGACCCAGCCAAACAACTCCACGGCGCACCAGCGGCAAGCGGCTTCACCCGGTTGGCCTAGGGGACACACGGCATGACACACCACACACCCACCATCCTCATCACCGGTGTCTCCGGGATGCTCGGGCTGAACCTCGCCCTGATGCTGCGGGAGACCTGCCGCGTTATCGGCACGTTCATGACGCATCCAGTCCACCTCTCCGGCGTGGTCTGTCGTCCCATGAATCTGGCGGACCCCGTGTCCATTGCCCTCACCATTGAAGCCACCCATCCCGACATCGTGATCCATTGCGCGGCCATGACCTCGGTGGATCGCTGCGAGACCGAACCGGACACAGCCATGCAATTGAATGCCCACGCCACCGGGCTGGTGGCCCGGGCAAGCGCATCGGTCTCGGCCCGACTGGTCGTCATCTCCACCGACGCAGTGTTCGACGGTATTCACGGCGGGTATACGGAACAGGATCGACCGGAGCCGATCAATATGTATGGTCGCTCCAAACTTCAGGGAGAGCAGCTCGCTCGGGATGCACATCCCGACCCGCTCATCCTGCGGACCACCATCTTCGGCCTGACCGGTCGTCCGGGGCACGGACTGGCCAGATGGATTCTGGATAACGGGAAAACCGGCACCCCATTCACCGGATTCACGGACGCGATTTTCGCCCCAGTGTTGGTCAATACACTGGGAGACATCATCATGCGCTGTCTGGACACCGGACTAACCGGCACCTATCATGCGGCCTCCACCGACAGCATCAGCAAATACGATTTTGCCCGCGCCCTGATGCACCAATGGGGATACGCCCCGAGACTCGTGATGCCGGGAAGTCTTGACAACATCCCGTTCACGGCCCCCCGCCCGGCCAATTCCGCACTGAACGGCAGCCGCCTGAGCACCCTGTTGGGCACCGAGACCACGGTTCAGGCGGACATCCGCCGGATGCACGATCTGGCACGGTCGGGTCTGGGCACGACCATCACCAACGCATTGCACGCATAACCCAAGGAAACGCCATGCACACCATATCCATTCAGGATCGACGCATCGGGGCGGATACCCCCACCTATTTCATCGCCGACATCGCGGCCAACCACGACGGCGACCTCGACCGGGCCGTGGAACTCATTCGACTGGCTGCCGAAGCCGGAGCCGATGCCGCCAAATTCCAACACTTCACCGCAGACAAGATCGTCAGCCAGAAAGGATTCGACCGACTGGGTGGCAAGGCCAGTCATCAGGCCGCGTGGAGCAAATCCGTGTCCGAAGTCTATGCCGATGCGTCCGTGCCCCGCACATGGACCGCCACCCTGCATCAGGCCTGCATCGACAACAACATCCATTTCTTTTCCACCCCCTACGACTTCGAGGCCGTGGATCTGCTGGACGAATTCGTGCCAGCGTACAAGATCGGGTCCGGGGACATTGATTGGGCCGAAATGCTGGAATACATCGCCACAAAAAACAAACCGGTCCTGCTGGCCACGGGCGCGGCATCCCTTCATGAAGTCTGCCGGTCCGTGGACCACATCCTCCAGACCAATTCCCAACTGGTCCTCATGCAGTGCAACACCAATTACACCGGCAGCACGGACAATTTCGCGCACATCAACCTGAACGTGCTCAAAAGTTACGCGACCCTGTATCCTGATCTCATACTGGGACTCTCGGATCACACGCCGGGCCTGACCACGGTACTCGGAGCCATCGCACTGGGCGCACGGGTGGTGGAAAAACATTTCACGGACGACGAAACCCGGACCGGACCGGACCATGGATTTTCCATGACACCCACCACCTGGCGAGACATGGTGGACCGGGCACGGGAATTGGAACAGGCCATGGGATCGCCGCTCAAACAGGTCGAAGCCAACGAGGCGGAAACCGTCTGTCTGCAACGGCGTTGTCTGCGGGCCGCCCGTCCCATCGCCCAAGGCGAACGCATCACCAAAGCCATGCTCTCCGCACTCCGTCCGGCCCCGGCAGGGTCCATTTCACCATGGGACACGGATCAGGTCGTGGGCAGCTTTGCCCATCGTGCCTTCGAGCAGGGTGAAGAACTGCGCTGGGACGCATTGGTGGCCAGGTAGGCCACACACAGGGACATCGTCATGCGTACTGTCATTGTTTGCGATCAAATCAATCCGCACATCATTCGGTTTGCCCGGATGTTTCGTGATGCCGGACACACCGTGGGTGTGCTCCCGCTCTCGCCCCACGCCCCATTATCGCTTCCCGAAGGCACCGAAATACTCTGGCAACCGTCAGCCCCACGGACCTCGCCACAGGAGGTGGAGACTGCTCTCGATGCCATGCAGGGACCGATCACGACATTCGCCCCGGACGTGTTGTTTGCCGGGCCACTGGACACGGCAGGCTATGCCGCGACCAGACTCCAGACCGGGCCGGTGGTCGCGGTCTGCATGGCCTTTGATATCCTCTTGAATGCCCGGCAGGACACCCGACGCATGGACGCGGTGCGCCACACCCTCACCCACGCATCCAGTGTGTTGGTGGACAGCCGATTTCTCATCGATCAGGTCAGGCAGCTCGGCGTCACCCAATCCACGCCCATTCTCTGCGTGCCCTACGGCATTTCCCTGAATCGATTTGCCCCGTCTTCGGAAAAAACCGACCGCGCCGTTGCTCTACGTGCCGAACTGGGATTGAATGTGGACACGGATATCCTCGTGCTCTCCAATCGCCGCCACGACCCGCTGTATCATCCGATGGTCACACTCTCCGGGTTTGCAACGGCCCTGCGGCATCACCCGCACCTTTTTCTCCACATGGGTGGAACTGGCAGCATGACCGATGAACTCATTGCCCGGGCCGCAACGCTCGGCATTGCCGACCGCGTCCATTTCGCCGGATGGCTCGATCAGGAGGCACTCTCGATCAGTCTGGCCGCCGCCGACATCTACGTGAGCAGCTCCAGCGTGGACGGCAGTTCCATTTCCCTGCTGCAAGCCATGGTCTCGAACCTGCCAGTCATTGCCACGGACATCCCCGGCAATCGGGAATGGGTCACCCGTTCCCAATGCGGACACCTCGTCCCGGTGGGGAATGCACAGGCATTGGCCGACACACTCATCTCCATGGCATCCCTGTCTCGCGACGCACGTCACTCACTGGGCCACGCCGGAAAGACATTGGTTCGACAGGACGGCGACTGGCTGCACAATTCGGCCCGCATCCTGCAATTGACGACGGAAACAGCACATCTTTTCCACGGACGGACAGCATGAAAAACGTCATCATCATACAAGCGAGAACCGGGTCATCCCGACTGCCGGGCAAGGTGCTGCATCCACTGGCTGAACAGCCCATGATCCTGCACGTCCTTGCCCGAGCCAGCCAAAGCATGGCCGACACCGTGGTGCTGGCCACGTCACGGGAACCCAGCGACGACGCACTGGCCGACATGGTTCACGCTGCCGGATATCCGGTTGTCCGGGGCAGTCTTGACGACGTGCTCGACCGATACGTGATGGCTGCCCGCACCCATCAGGCGGACACCGTGGTCAGAATCACCGGGGATTGCCCGCTGGTGGACCCTGACCTCATCGACCACTGCCTGCGCCGACATGAACACGGGGATTGCGACTACGTAAGCACGGCGTATCCGAACCCGAGTTATCCTGACGGGCTGGATGTGGAAGTCTTTTCCCGGGCCGTGCTCGAACAGGCATGGGAATCAGCACGCAAACCGTCCGAGCGGGAACACGTCACGCCCTTCATCTGGACCCATCCCGACCGATTCCGGCTTGAATCCATTGTCTCGCCCACGGACCTGTCCCACCTGCGCTGGACCGTGGATGAACCGCAAGACATGGACTTCATGCGCCACATTTTCGACCATATCGATCCGGCCACCGCACGGATGCAGGACATTCTGGCCGTTCTCGACGCACACCCGGAGCTTGAGACAATCAACCAGGACATTCGCCGGAACGAAGGATACGAGACCAGTCTGAAAGCCGATGCCCAACTGAACAGGGAAGACCCAAAATGACACGCCAACCACGACACGAATCTGATATTTCCATGGCCGAACTCAAACGAGAATATGACAAGGGCACCAACCTCATCCGATACATCCGAAAGGAAACCGGCACAGACATGGTGTCCGCCCAAATGATTCTCAAGAGTTACGACCTGCAAACCGGGTCCTATATCGCGGCCCTCTCCGATCCGGGGGCACCGGAATTCCAAAAGGCACGGGCACGGGACATCGTCAATTCTCTGGGTGACGTCACTTTCGATTCGCTGCTGGAAGCAGGCTGTGGCGAGGGAACCACGCTGGTCCATGTGGTCAATGAACTGTCCACCCCGCCATCCACCATTGCCGGATTTGACATTTCCTGGTCCCGCGTCAAATACGCCCGGCACTTCGCGACAAAAAACGCCCTTAACGGGACATTTTTCATGGGAGAAATGACGCATTTCCCGGTGCCCGACAATGCCTATGACATGGTGTTCACGTCGCATTCCATCGAACCGAACCGGGGAGCCGAACACACGATTCTGGCTGAAATACACCGAGTGACGCGCCGGTACGCGGCGCTGGTGGAACCGTGTTATGAACTCGCCACTCCAGCCATGCGGGACCACATGGACACCCATCTCTATTGCCGAAATCTGGCCAGCCACGCACAGGATGCAGGGTTCAGCATCCTCGCCCATCATCTGCTGGAGAAAACCCACAAGGGACGGACCATGATGCTGTTGCTCGAAAAGCCCTCGGCTCAGCCCGCACCATCTCCCGGCTTCGCCTGCCCGAGCTGCACTTCGCCGCTGATCTCTCATGCCGGGCACCTGTTTTGCCCGGAATGCATGGTGGTGTATCCGATTCTGGACGGACTGCCCTGTCTGCGAAAAGAACACGCCATCATTGCCAGTACCTTTCTCGACACACTGGATTGATCGCCATGCGCGTACTTTTTGTTCAACAATTTCCCGACCTGCGAAGCGCCACCTTTGCCCGACTGCTCCACGGCACAGGCTGTCAAACCGACCTGTTCCATCTGATTCCGGGTCCGGCATCCGTGGCACCCGAGGTCATGACCGCTCCGTTCGCGCAATGCCACGCGCCCGAAGACATCCACGACCTCGCCGCCATTGCAGGCCGATATGATTGCCTCATCTGCCGCCAGCCCGCCGGGGAATTGGCCGGACTGTGCCGATCGCTGTCCATTCCCTGTCTGTTCGACTGCATCGAACACGGTACGCCGGTTCCTTCAGCCACCACAAACAGGCTCTTTTCTTCACAAATGGCGGACACACAACCAACAGACACCGTTCTTCCTACCGGAATTCTGGTCAGTGACCTGCCACCCGGCCCGCTGTTTCCGGCCAAAACCGAGGCCCGGCATCCATCGATCCGGATTCCCCTACTTTTCGGCGTATTGGAGGACCAAATCCCCCGTTGGATCATAGATGAATGCGCAGCCGCGAACATTTCGCTCATCCCGTTGCACATTCACGGCTCCACCCATCCAGAATGGACACGTGTCACCGACATCGTCACTGAACTGGGCACTTCTTCCGCCGTGCTGCTTCCCTTGGGCTGGACACCTTCGGATGGCCGACTCGCCCTTGCCCTTGCCGCCGGACAGCCAGTCCTCTCCGTGGACAACAACACGGCATCGATTCAGGGGGTCACTCTCGTCGAACCCGGAACGCTTCTCGCCAGCTTCAAAGCGGTCTGCGCCATGCGGGAAGCACAGAATATCAGAGACCTCGCTCCGCCGCTCGACCAGAAAGCGTCGCAACTGACGCACCTGTGCCACCGACTCGCGAAAAAGACATTTCATCATACGCACACTGACAGCAGAAGAACGAAAGTGTCTCCCTCCCAAACAGCCGAAAACCAAACAGAATCGCCTCAGTCCGCCAGACTGGAATCGTCCTCATTGGCAACAACTGCCATGGACCTCGCATTCACCGCTTTCAATGCACCGATCTTTGACTCGAATCTCGGATTCTGGCGACGCGCCATGCACCTTTCTTCCGGACTGACGGACCAGAGACCGCACTATTATTACGGGCTGTGCAATCTCTACGCGATTGTTGAGGCCAAGCGACTCTTGCCCGAACTGACCAAATGGGATGCCCAGCTTACCCAAGCCGCGCACTGGCTCAATGCCGAACTCAAAGGCAGAACCCAGTTGGGATATGATTCTCACGAAGTGACCACCAACCTCGACCAATACAGTTGCGCCCTGCTCCCGGCCACCCTGTGCGCCGGGTATGACCTGCTGCACGACACCGACGTGCTCAACACGGCACAAAAAGTGTACGCAACGTATCGAGACCGGTTCCCCATTGGCCAAAAACAGGGAGTACAGGCCAGCAACCATGCCATCCTGTCCGCCCTTGCGCTCCATGAACACACCGACGACCGCCGGTATCTGGATGACGCGAAACAGGAAGGCCGCTTTCTCATGGACCACTGCCGATTGCCCCACGGCCCGGCTGCCGGGACATTCACCGATGACGGCCACATCACCGGATTTTCCAGACATTGTTATGGAGCATGGGCCATGATGGCCTTGAATGAACACACTCCATCCCATGAATATGTGGACTGCGCGGCCACGTCCCTGCGCTGGTGGCGCGGAGTCCAGCGACCCAGCGGCCTGCTCCCGTTTTTCTATGATGCTGAAAAGGGATACTGGATCGACACCACGACCTATGCCGTCCATCAGAAAGGAATGCTCCTGCTTTCGGCCTGGGATATCGCGGCACACCGCCCGGACGAATTCGAATCCATGATCGAACGCGCCATGGCCGCCTGTGACACGGCGACCTGGCGATACCGCTCGCCTGCGGGGTGGACAGCCTTCCGCCGGAGCAACCGACATCCCGACATTCTCTATTCCTACGAACTCGGCTGGCAAATACTCGGCCTGGCCAAAGGACACGCCCGGAGGGCCGCCGCATGAAACTGAACATCCTCGCCGAAAAACTCGATACCCACGCCTGCGAAGTGCTGGACGCGCTCCGGTCCATGGGTGTCCATTTGTCACTCTTCTGCCCCGAGTCCTCGACCGGAACGTATCCCGCCGACCTATTTGAAACGATAGGTACCCCGCTTCCCGAAGCCGATGCGATACTGTGCATTCCCACCCCGTCACTCCTCGCACTTGAGACCCCGATCTGTTCCGTGGAGTCATGGAAAAAACTCCTGACACAGCTGTCCGTCCCGGTGGTGCTCGACGCATCTCGCCTGCCGCTCTCCGAACGCGGCCACGCCGTGGCAGCCCAATGGACCGCGCTCCTGCCCGAAATTTCCGGCCTGATCGTCCGAGACCCCATGCAGCTCGACATCCTGAAACACTGCACTGCCGCCCACACACTTACAGTTGCTGAATATCTCCGGCATTCATGCGTCCCCCGGCACGTTGCCACGGATATCAACTGGCTGTTGCTGACGACAACGACCAGAAACGCGCCGACCCCGGTCCCGCCATCCACACTTTTTGACACGCTCCTGAACGCCCCATGTCATGACGTGGCGGCCCGAGACTGTGCCCGATCCGTCCTTCAGGTGGACCCCTTGTGCTACCCGGCATTGGTGCGCCTGCATCGTCTGAATGTTCCAAAAAAGGAATGGACCGCACACGGCCTGCTTCATGCGGCGCAATCGCTCGACCGATTCAGTTGGCTCCATGAGATACAGGCAAACGAGCAATGTGATGCCCCCGTTTCCGATCAAGAATTTTTCGGAGACCTCCGCGAGTACACACTTGGAAGCGGGCCTCGGGAAACAAAACGCATCCTGCTCTTCGTGGTGTACAAGCAACGGGACTTGTTCATTGACCTACTGCTCATGGCCCAATTGGAACGGCTCGGACACGAGGTCATTCTCCGTCCACTGAATATCACCACCTGCAACAGCATTGTGGAACTGCGTCCGGACCTCATCATTTGGGGCGCACGAACGACCCCTATTCAGCGGTCACTAAGTCATTTTGCGGCGGATCGCGGCATTCTTCAGGTGGTTCGACGAGAAGAAGGACTGATCTACCGCCCAACATGGGATGAACGGTCCCCCGAATGGAAAAGCCTGACCCTCGGCACCGAGGATTATTCGCCCTATGTGGATCTTGAAATCGGCTTCAACGAAGATTTTCGTCGTATCATATCGACGGAAGGACACATGCCGGGGGAACGGGTCCGCGCTGTCGGAGCCATGACGTTCGACATCTACGATCAACACAGCCTGAACGAATTATTCCCTGACAGAAAAACCGTTTTTGACCAACTCGATCTGGATCTCGACAAAAAGCTGCTCATCATGGCTTCTCCATGGTCCTATGCCGATCGCCAGGCGGAAACAGCCATCCCGGAAGCAGGCAGTGCCGCACACAAACTGCTCGCACATTCACAAAAAATTATCGACGAGGCTCAAGAAGGGCGCGCGGCGTGGTTCGCCTTCATGCGCCACTTCTGCCATGACTTCAGTGATGAATGGAATGTGTTGCTCAAGGTCCATCCCGGTGAACGCATCGAAGCGTATGATACCTTCATCGCGGACAACCATTTGCCCATAAAAACCATCTGTGACGGATACATGATCGAAATTCTCCGACACTGCGACATGCTCCTGCATGCGGGATCAACCACCTCGGTGGAAGCACACCTTCTCGGTATCCCGTCCATTGCCTACTGGGTGCAGGAAGGCAGTCGGCACCCTCTGCATCAGCTCACTCCCATCGTCAACACCTATGAAGATTTCCTCACTTTCTTCTCGGAAACACCGCTGCACACAAGTACCATGACCGAAGAACGCCTGGAATTTGCGCAAAACACCTTCTGGGGGACCATTGACGGACACGCCTGTGAACGTGCCGCCAAAGCCATTGATGACCTGATCGCAGGCAGCACGAATGTTCCATATCGATTCCCGACAGATGCTTGGACGTCCCATACGGATACCGCCGAAAACGACATGGGCCTCTATCTGACGATTGCAGAAATCGAAAAGTATACGAAATTAATCAAAACCCTTGAATTTCAATAGGTTCTATGTAGAGAAAATGAATGGAGGCTTTGGCAGGGAAACAATGTCGGTCCCGTGCAGGTCCTCACTGCTCAGGCACGGTATTCCCTGTTCGCCCATGGTCTGCGTCTGTGACGCGGTGAGTGGTTTCAGATACAAGCTCACACCTCCGGCACAGGGCCAGAAACGACCAAGCATGGATTCCGCTTCAGGAGAGGTCAATGTCCCATCCATGTCCTGAAAACCAAACCAGGAGTATTCCGGGGTAAACGGCTGTGAAGATTCAACGAATTTCCCGACGGCATCCCCATGAATGATATAAAGGCAGGGAAACGGGTGTGGTGGGCTGTGCCGCCATGTGCCGAGAAAAAGCAGATGCTCCGCCCACGGGAAATTCAAATGAGCCGCGACCTGACATCCGCTGTCTTCGGCGTAGTCGCTTTTCCAGAAATCACCACGCGCATCATACAATTCCGTGGCCCCGTCCAATGCGTACAATTCTGAACCGTCGCCCCGTGGCAACACGCGATACAGGCTTCGATGACTCAATCCCAAGGACACACGAGTTCGTTGTGCCGGGTCGGCAATCAACGTCCCGTCCTCATGAAGCACCCGAATGGACAGATGGTTGAAATGGCTGTCTCCCACCAACACGATCAATTGATCCCGCACCACACAAATGGAATGGACATGATTGGCTTCGTCAGCGGTAATCATTTCAAATTCGCGCCAATCCTCCCCATTTTCACTCATGAGGATCGCCCGTGGTTCAGGCCGAAACTTATCAATGGGATCAATGACCACGAAACAATATCGCCCCTGACTGTCTCGGCACCAGTTATACAACCGGCCATGGACCGCCCCTGCCGGACGCCATGTGTCACCGGGACGGGCCACATACAATTCACAATCATTCCGTGGAGCCGGTGCGACACCGATCAACAGCCTCCCCTTGAAGGCCAACACGCCGTCCACATGCCCGTCGGGAGTGGGAATTCGTTCAGCTTCGAGCAGCGAAGCATCAGACCGGCATAAGGCCGTCTCGTCAATGCGATACAAACCGTCCGCATCCACGAAATACCAGAATGAGCCGCATCGGGCCGCGTGACGCAAAGGGGAACGGGGACCGCTCTCCACGGGATTGACCAAAATCGAAACAGGGGAAGAGAGTGACATACGGTCTCCTTTTTACGCTCCCTCTCGGGAGCACGCTACAGAGAGGATATGCTCCATGCGTTCAATAACCCGCCGGGGGTTTCCGACCGGATCGAAATGGTCCCGGGCAAAGGCATACGCGGAATCCCCCAGCCGGGCGAGGGTCGCGTGGTCGGCGAAATCGAGCATGGCATGGGCCATGGCCCGAATGTCACCCGGCGGCACCAATCGGCCCGTCACACCCCGTTTCACGAAAAATTCATCTGATCCAAAGGCAAGAACCGGTCTTCCCAGACTCAGGGCTTCGATCACATCTCGACCCCACGGCTGCCCACTCACGTCCGGACGGATCACCAGATTAGTCTTGCGCATCTCTTCTTCCGGGGTGTCCGTAAATCCTCTGAAATCGACAATATCCTGCAATTTCGACCGTTCCACTTCAGCGAGGACCGCCTGATAATACGCTTCATGGATGGGAACCCGACCACCAAAAAGGCGCACCGTGACATTGGCCGCGCGCAATCCGTCTGCGGCCAGGGCACACGCCTTGACGCATTCGAGATGGCCCTTGATGGGCGTGATGTGCGAAAAAACCCCGTATACCAAAGGAGAATCCGCAGGCATGGGCGTCAAGGCGGGCGGAACTTCCGGCCAGTTGTTGACCACCGTGACCGGCAAAGAGAACAACCGCGCCGCCTGCTCGCCCTCGGCGGGAGTGATACCAATGACTTCACTGATATTCTTTCGCATGAGCCACCGGGTCAGGGGAATGGACATGGCCGGTTCGATCAGCACTTCCCGTGCGTGAAGAATGGCCGGAAACTCTCGCAGCCACAATGAAATCAAGAGCGTCGTATAGCTGTTGTAATGGATGATGTCCGGTGCCAACGCACGCACCCGGGCGGCCAACCGACCATATTCGGCCCGGTTCGCCACAGCCCGACGGATGTTCTTCCAGAACGGAATGGGACAGACGTGCAACTTGAGCGGGAAATACGGAATATCGAAATAGTCCACCGTAACGCCCATTTCCTGCAACGCTTCGACCTTGCGCTTGGTCCGGGACGGTTTCGCGATAGACAGGATATGCAGCTCATGCCCGTCCTTCACCATCTGCCGTGCGAGCAGAAAAAGACTCTTGGCGGCCCCGCCGCTATCAATATCCGGGGTGATGGAAACGATTTTCACTGATTATTCCTCCCCGGCCAGACCTGTGGCCCAGTCCGTGATCGCGGCACAAATCCGCGCCACCTGCATCTCGTCCAGCTCCGGGTACATGGGCAGGGACAACACCCGACTCTGCATGGCATGGGCAACCGGAAAATCCTCCGGCCCGTGGTTCATATTCGCATAGGCTGGCAGAAACGGCACGGCTGTCGGATAGTGAATGCCCGAGGCGATGCCCTGTTCCGCAAGAGACCGTTTGAGCGCGTCCCGCTTCCGGCACTGAATGACATACAAATGATAGACATGACCGGCTCCCGGTCCTGTGACGGGCGCGACGATATCAGGGAGAGCGGCCACCCCGGCATCATACCAATCCGCCACCTGACGACGGGATGCTGTCCACAGATCGAGTCGAGGCAACTTGACGGAAAGTATCGCGGCCTGAAGCCCGTCGAGCCGGGAATTCACCCCCGGAAAATCGTGTCCGTACTTGGCGGTGCGGCCATGGTTGGCGAGCTTCCTGACCTGTTCGGCCAAAACCGCATCATTGGTCACCACGCCTCCGGCATCGCCATATGCACCCAGATTCTTTCCCGGATAAAAACTGTAGCAGCAACAGGTCCCGAATGCGGCAAGCGGATGTCCCTGAAATGTCGCACCATGTGCCTGGGCCGCATCCTGCACCACAAACAATTCATGCTCGCGGGCAATGGCGTCAATTTCCTCCATTGAAGCAGGGTGGCCGTACAGGTGCACGGGGATGACTGCCTTGGCCGAAGGGACCAGCTTCCGACACAGGTCGTCCGGGTCCATGGTGAAGGTCGAGGGATCAACATCCACGAAAGCCGGGGTCGCTCCGGTCAGAGTCACGGCTTCGGCAGTGGCCACAAAGGTCATAGCCGGAACCATCACGGTATCCCCCGGTCCCACGCCAAGGGCGCGCAAGGCCAGATAGAGGGCGTCCGTCCCGTTGCCGACACCCACACAGCACCGGGCCTGACAAAAGTCGGCAAACTCCCGCTCGAACGTTGCGGCATACGGTCCCTGAATAAATGCGTTGTCACGAATAACCGCCTGCATGGCCGCATCCAATTCCGTCTGAATGGTGCGTCGTTGCGCGGTCAGATCAACCAATGGAATGGTCACGATGGCTCCCGATCGCCATAGGGCAGGGCTGCTTTCTCATTGATGAATCGGGCCGGATTCCCCGCCACCACGGTTCCTTCGGCCACATCCTCGACCACGACACTCCCCGCTCCCACGAGGCTGTCACGGCCCACCACCACCCCGGGCAGAATCGTGGCGTTGGCACCCACAATGGCCCCCTGGCACAACCTGACCGGCGTTGGCGAGGTCGTGGCCTCGGGCGAAAGCGGATACCGCGTATTGGTCAATACGGCATTGGGTCCGAGCCAGACTCCATCCTCCAGCACGCAATATTCCGGGACAAAGGACTGACTGTGCAACCGGACCCCGTGTCCGAGCGAAACATGATGTTCGACCACGGCCATGGTCCCCACGCTCACATTGTCGCCGATGCAACAGGCTTCCCGAATATTGGCCTTGTTGCCCGTGACGAAATTCTTCCCGATAACGCTTCCGGCATAGACCACGGTGTGCGACCGGAGCACGGCACCATCCCCGATCACGGTCGTGGGCGGTGTGTCGTTTCCGACAGAGGGCGCACCAACGATACACCACGCTTCCACGGTGGCCGAGCCTTCAAAAATCACGGATTCATGCACCACGGCGGAGGCGGCGATCTCAACGGTCATTGGTGTGCCCCAGTTTGCAGTGTTGCGCCTGAAACCGCAGATGGACCTCCCGGCCCGTTTCAATGGATTCATAAATGGCGTTGATAAGTTCCAACGATTTCCGGCCTTCAAGACCATCCACCAGTGAAGGTCTCCCCAGTTCAATGCACTCCACCACTTGATGCAGGTACTCGATGTGACCAAAGCCGTACACGTCCGGAGGATTGGTGCGATACTCCCGCAACACGTCTTCGTCTCCCGGCTCTGGGGTCTCGAAATTCCAGACCTTCATTTCATTGACCGCGAATCCGCCGATTTCCACGGCCCCCTTTTCACCAAGAATGGAAATGGACCCTTCCAGATCCACTGGCCGCGTGGCGTTGGTTGCTTCCACCACGCCGATGGCCCCGCTGGCAAAGGTGATAAGAGCCACGCCCGTGTCTTCCACCTCCACATCCACCAAGGCCGTCCGGCTCTTGGCAAACACCGAGACCGGCTCGCCCAGCATCCATTCGAGCAAATCAATATGGTGACTGGCCTGATTGGCGAACACCCCGCCATCCATGGCCCAGGTTCCGCGCCAGGCGTCCTGATCGTAATACTCCTGCTTGCGGCACCACCGAACCCGCACGGTTCCCATGGTCAATTTGCCGAATCGCCCGGCCTCCAAGGCTTCGCGCAGTTTGATGACCGGATAATTCAACCGATTCTGCTTGACCACGAACAACTTGATACCGGCCTCGTCACAGACCCGAATCATGGCGTCCGCATCTTCAAGCCGCAGGGCCATGGGTTTTTCCACCACGATATGTTTGCCATACCGGGCTAGATCAATGGTCACTGCGGCGTGTGTTCCACTTTCCGTGGCAATGACGAGCACGTCTATGGTCTCACCCATGGCGCGCATCATGGCATGAGCGTCCGAAAAAGAAGGCACTCCGGTTTTTTCAGCCAATGCCACAGCCCGATCCTCGCGAATATCACACACCGCGACCAAACAGGCACCTTCAACCTGATTTTCAGACAACAATTGCCCGTATTTCTGGGCAATCCGTCCACATCCTACAAGCGCAAATTTCTGCATATTCCCTTCGATGCGCGCAACGGCGATCACGATTTCATGGTCAGAAGGATTTCCGACACGCACTAAATGTTCAAGTCACTGAACAATCTATCGGCAATTTTCATTTTTTGTTAAGAGCGGACACAATCTCTCTTTTCGAGAGATACCGGACTCTCCGGGAAAAAACGACCGATTTTTCAGTTCTCTAAAAAACCGAAAACATCGTATCATTCACATACTGAACAAGTGTTTTGTCCACGCCAAACGCGGCATAGGCATCCACCAATTCTCCAGCGTGGCCGAACAGTTCTCCCTGATACCGTCGGGGAACGAGCACTCCCGAAAGCGGCGTGTCCAAACGCGCCACCTGAGACCGAATGATGTCCAACAGGGCCATACCGCGCACGGTCTGCCCCAATGCGGGATGCCACGGACCGTCCAGAATCGATTGTTGCATCTGCTCTTCCGGGGCGAGTCCCATGCGAATCACGCGGGTTCCCCTGGCCCATAACACCCCAAGGGCCGAAGCAAGCTCGGTCCGGGCGCGGGACAACGTCCACGGCACATACTTCCCCTGTTCCCATAAGGTAGCAAGAGCTGTGCCTTGGATGACAAGGCACGGATAGAGCCGGGCGGTTTCCGGGGCAAATGCGGCGGCCTGTTCCACGTCAGAAGCGAACAGACCGGGCTGATCCCCAGGCAGACCGGGCAAAAGCTGGACACCGAGAACAAGGCCGGACTCGGCAACAATCCCGCAGGCCCGACGGGCCGTTTGACCGTCATATCCGCGACTCGATTGTTGCAGGGCCGTATCGTCAAAAGATTGAATTCCCAGTTCCACCATATCCAATCCCTGCTCTTTCAGCGAAACGAGCATGGGCACATCCACACAATCGGGTCGGGTGGAACATCGAATACGTGTGAGCAGACCACGGGATCGAAACCGGCTGGCCAATGCCAGGAACTTTGATGGCCACGGCTCGGGCAATGCCGTGAATGTCCCGCCGTAAAACGCCAGTTCGTATGGCCCTCGCCCCTGATCCAGGGCCTGTTGCAGGTCGCGCTCCAACTCGCGTGACACGAGGTCCAGATCGGCGTGGTCCCGACCTGTCAGTTTATCCTGCGCACAAAACGCACACCGATAGGGACACCCGGCAAAGGGCAAAAAGACTGGCCAGACTCGGCCGGCCACCGGAGACGGCTCCGGGTGAGAAAAACGGATTTTGGTCATGGTTCCTCGCAATATGCGCCACAGTGACTTCCAGCCGTGCGGCTTGTCAAGACACCCCCCGCGATGGTTGCCCACGCCGCAGCTTTCGCGTAACTAGCTCCCCATGAAAATCGGCATACTGCAACTCAACCCTCTTGTCGGCGATCTTTCTGGCAACAGTGCCAAAATCATTGATGCGGCCCGGGACGCGGCCAGACGCGGCGCAGACCTTTGTCTGACGGCGGAAATGGCCCTGACCGGCTACCCACCCCGAGACCTGTTGCTCTACGACGAATTCGTGGACCGGGTCTGGCGAGAAGCCGAAGCCGTGGCTCGTGCGCTCGAAAACGGCCCGGCCCTGCTGCTCGGTGCCGTGACAAAGAACCGCTCCGGCCAGGGAAAACCCGTCTACAACTGTGCCCTGTTCTGTGAGGGAGGCTCCATCCGTCAGGTCTTCAAGAAGGCCCTGCTTCCCACCTATGATGTTTTTGACGAGGCCCGGTACTTCGAGCCTGCGCCCGAGACCGATTCCAACGCCAATATCCTCCGCTTCAACGACACGACACTGGCCGTGACTATTTGTGAAGACGCGTGGAACGACAAGGATTATTGGGATCAAAACGCCTACACCCGCGATCCGCTGGAAGCGGCGGCAGCCCATCATCCCGACATGATTCTCAACCTGTCCGCGTCCCCCCTGTTTCTGGGGAAACAACGTATCCGGGAAGACATGCTCGGCACGGTGGCACACAAATACGCCACACCGCTCATCTACGTAAATCAGGTCGGGGGCAACGACGATCTTGTCTTTGATGGCCGATCCTGCGCCTTTGATTCTCAGGGAACCTGTATCGCCCGCGCCCCTGGATTTGAAGAAGCCACGGTTGTGGTGGACCTCGAAGGAGACAACACTGTCGCCACAGACGATTTTTCCCGCGAAAGCGAGACGTGGCGCGCGTTGGTTCTCGGCACCCGCGACTATGTGCATAAAAGCGGCTTCACCACCGGGCTGGTCGGCTTGTCCGGGGGAATCGACTCCGCCGTCACTGCCGCTGTGGCCGCTGAAGCCCTTGGCGCAGACAACGTCACCGGGGTTCTCATGCCCTCTCCCTATTCCAGCACGGGCAGCATCGACGATTCGCTGAAACTGGCCAAGAACTTCGGCATCAAGACGTGGACCCTGCCCATCGAACCAATCATGACCCAATTCGAAACCGCATTGGCAGAGCCGTTCGCCGGATACAGTCAGGACACCACGGAAGAGAACATCCAGTCCCGCATCCGGGGCAACCTGCTCATGGCCCTGTCCAACAAATTCGGTTCCCTGCTCCTGACAACAGGCAACAAATCTGAATTGGCTGTGGGATATTGCACAATTTATGGAGATATGTCTGGTGGGTACGCGGTCATTTCAGATGTAAACAAGACCGGCGTATTCGCACTGGCAAAATGGTACAACGCCCAGAACGGACCACAAATTCCAAACGCCATCATCACCAAACCCCCGTCCGCCGAGCTTCGTCCGGAACAAAAGGATGCGGACTCCCTGCCCGACTACCCGATATTGGACGGTATTCTGGAGCTGCACATCGAGCACCAGAAATCCCGTAACGAAATTCTCTCGGCTGGATATGATGCCACAACCGTGGACCACGTCCTCCGACTCGTCCACATTGCCGAATTCAAACGGAGACAGGCGGCCCCGGGGATCAAACTCACCCCGCGCTCCTTTGGCACTGGTTGGCGGATGCCCCTGGCCTGCAAACAGGATTTCTAAAACGACTGATCGGCTTTTTCGAGAGCGGTCAACAGGGTTTCGCTCATGGACCGCACGTATTCGAAATACGACCGCAGCCCAGATTCACGCGATGTCGTATCCGAGCCGAACACCTGTCGATGAAAAATCGCGTTATTGAAATCGTTGTATCGTTGCACCAAATAGGTGACATTCGTTGCATCGAAATGGGCGAGAATGGCCAGCCCCTTGGCCTCGAAGAGCGGGCCTGAGTCCGCCAGGACCATGGTCACGGCTTTGCGAATACTCCGCCACAATGCGGTTTCACGCTGCACGAAATGTCGCACTTTTTCCCTGTCCACACGGGGTGAAGCCACCCGAAAAGCCTCGGCCATGACCCGACGCACCGGAGTCGTGCCCAGGTCCGGCTCGGGATCATGTTCGATACCCGGCCCGTAGAGGATGCTGGAACGGGACGTGTTCCAACAGGCAACACCGGACATCCTGATGGTTTCAGCCAGCCACAAAGCGGCATCCCGAAAGTTGATGGTCGTATACAACTGCTCGCCGAACACCGTTTTCACGGGATACAACTGAGGATACCGATTGATAAGCGGTTTCTCCTGCGCCATGATCTCGTCCTTAAGCGTTCCCCGCGCATATTGGAGGCCCCATGGGTCCGAAGAAACCAGTTGCGCACCGACCAACGCGCAGGATGTACAGCCCAAATGTCGGGCCAGGGCAAAGGCTGTGGAAATGACGGACCCGTGCAGTCGAAACATTTCCCGGGTCTCAAAGACCGGCGAGGCAAAACTCCCGAAAAGGAACTTTCGGCCAAAGGTATCACCCCCCAGATCTGACAGGCAATATCCCACCAGAATGGTATCCGGAAGACGGGGAATCTCTTTGAAAACGCGCCCGGAATCAATCGATGTGTCGTTGATAACCACAAAATGCGGATGAATCCCGGCTTCGACCAGGGGTTTGACCGCATTATTCACACAAATAATCAGTGCGTTGTCCCGATTTTTGCGGATGTACTCGAACGACTCGGGCAAATCCGGTCCCGCAGCCACCAGAATGGCCCCGCCATTCACGGCCCGGTTCTTCAATGCGCTGATGGACGGGGACACCGTACAATCCACCACATTTTCATAGGCGTGCAGCTGCTGGTCATACATCAGCTCATGCTTGATGGTCCGCATGGGACGAGAGCGAGCAAAGGCCTGACCGGACAAGGGATAGACAACATACCGATAGTGCAGGATTTCCAGATACTCGATAACCGCTTCAGCCCATGGGCCGTGCTCATGCCGAATCCGATCCGTCAAAAAAAACGCCGGGGTCCCCATGCGGAAAAGGGCACCGGGCAGCAGGTCCTGCAAGGCGGGAGACAAGGAAACCGGGTCTCCGGTGAAGCAGAAGAAATTTTCGATATTCAAGGCCGCAAGGCCCATGGAGTCCACACAATGAACCAGCACCCGTTCGTCCGGTTCAAAAAGCACGACCACGGTTTTGGCATCGGCGAGGCAGGCTCGGAGCTGGGGCGAATCCGCTGCCCCCAGAAACACCACGAGCCGGGTCTGTTCCATGGCCGTTTCCACGGACATTTTAGCGGAAAACACGGAAAAGGCGCGCCGTGCCGGGTCCTCATAGGGATACTGGTACATGGGATTTTCATATACACAGACCGGCGTATGCCCGGAGGGGCCATGGGGACCGGCGTCACTCGAGCCTTCGCCCGCCTGCTCCACCGAATCGCCCCGGCACAGGATGCCCAATTCGACAAGGGCTGCTATCTTACTGTTTTCCATACACGCATCGCTGTTCTGTTTGAGAATTCACCGACAAGGAACAGATGTCCCACATTCCGCAAACTGGCTTTCACCCCGCGTTTTGTCAAGAGAGTCAGCCTCTTTCACTCCCTGTCCACGCTTTTTCTTTTCCATTGGCTGAATTCACTGTATGGTCGCCTCCGACCCCACATATTTCAGGAGACTGCATGCGACGAAAACGGACATCACATTCCATGGAGAAAACGAGAAACACCATTCTGGTCCTTCTCGCTGTCTCGGCCCTTGCCATCTTCTTCAATCTGGATGCCGTGCGTCATGGACGTTCCATCTTCACCAACCATGCACAACGTCAACTCAAATTCAGTGGGTCTCTTGAACGAGAGGATTTCTCCGCAGCAGAACTCAAACGCATGACAGCCTATCTCAGCCAGCGGGAAAAATACTTCAAAGAAGTGACGATCAAGGCGTCGCCACAGGACAGCTATCGAAAAGTCACGCCCTCGACTCCCATTCTCTTCGAGATTCAAGTGACCATGAAAGACGGATTCACCTTCACGACGCCGACACGGCGAACCACACGGGCACAGTTGCAAAAATCCGTCCTCGCCAAGTTGGACAAGGACGTTCAGGTCTATCTCAAACTCAAGAAATCCGGGAAAAAGCCAGGGGGACTCATCAACACCATGTAAGAAAGGCGGTCCGGTTCAAAACCATTCGCCGACCCTGAAATACACAGCCTGAGAATTCGGGCCAAAACCGATTTCCGTACTCAGGTACATGGTTTCCTTTTCCGACAAGAGATACCGCACGCCAAAACCGCCGGTAGGAATTGTCGAATTTTTGAAAAGCTGATTCGGTTCATCGGCCACCCAGCCCAGTCCGCCGAAAAGATTCACCCCCCATCGCTGTGTCAACTTGTACTTGATCTCGGTCTGGATCGATGCGGATTGTTTGTCGATATATTCCGCGTAGGGGAATCCTCGAAGCCGAAGGAACGGCATATCGAAAAAAGGCGTGTTCCCGTCAGAAAAATTCAATTCGGCCATACCGCTGACAACCAGCCTGTCCGTCAATCCATAATAATGGGCGTAGCTCGTCGAGGCCTTGCTGTAATCATAGTCTCCGCCCCACGCTTCATTATAACTCATGAAATCGAACTGGAGCTTGCCGCCTGCGGTCGCAAAGACACTGTCGTTGGTCGTGTCCCGTTCTCCAGCCAGTCCAAGCCCCACGGTTTTTACCGAATGATGCAGTGTGGGCAACACCGGGTGCAACGACGAAAAATCAACGCCAAAATCCCAATTGAACACCTTGATTTTCGGCCCGAGATACCAGTGATCGAAAATCCGGGCAGAAAATGTTCCCTGAAAAGCGGTCACATCAGCACTGTACTTCAGCGGATTGTTCCGAAGCGCAGAGTCATTGCCAACCCCATAATATTTCAGATTGAATTCGCCATAGGCCAGATACGCTGTTCCCCGAAACCGATCATTGGCATAAAACCCCTTGTGAAACATCCCGGCCGCCCAGCTCTCATTGGATGTGGCCATCGCGGCAACGCCAGTCATCGAATGAAGCTCTTCATTCGCTTCGTTCCCAGGATCATTCCAGAAATCGTCTTCGGGGTGCATATACATGACCACCCCGGTCAGTCCGGCACCCAATGTGGGGTTGACCATAGGAACCGGCGCGAACACCAACCGATCAAAAAACGACACATTCTTCTGTTGCACCGCATCAGACGCATCATCCACGGTCTCCACAAACCGGGCATCTCCATCGGCACGACACACCCCGGTCTGCGACCCAATGAAGAAACAGGCGAACATGATAATGGTCGCCCACATGCGCTGCTGATTTTCTGACATTCTCCTTCCATACGCGGCCAGTCCCATTACGGCAAGGGGGGCTTTGACTTGCACGAGGCACAAAAGACGGTGTAGTGTGCCCTTCATTCGGAGACCCTCTCATGACACACACATTCGACGCCCTCATCTGCGGAGGCAGCCTTGCCGGAAGTGCGGCTGGTTTCGCCCTGGCCAAGGCCGGTCACTCTGTGGCCATTCTCGATCGAGCGACCTTTCCCCGTCCCAAGCTCTGCGGCGGTCTGCTCACGTGGAAATCCGTCAAGCTCTTGGAACATCTGTTCGGCGAGACTCCCGGCACACTGACCCGAGCCGGAGCAATCAACTACGCCTCCAACCAATATTCCATCCACACCCGGACCAATGCCGTGGCCCACGGCACCCTGTCCTTTCCCTTTCACTTCGTGGACAGAACCGCTTTTGACGCGCTCCTGCTCAACAAGGCCCGACAGGCCGGTGCAACGATCTTTCAGGACACCGCGGTCGCCCACTGCGATCCGGCCCGAGGAATTGTCACCAGCCAGACCGGGGAAACCTTTCAGGGAACCGCTGTCATCGGCGCAGATGGGGCAAACTCGGTTGTCAGAAAATCTTTTTCCGACGTGGACACGAAGCGGATGCGCCGACTCATGGCCCCGACCATTGAAGTCCGCCTGCCCGCACACGCCTTCCCTCGCCCGGTCACACACCCGGAACTCTCTATCGGTTTCCTCGATGCAGGCTATGGATGGGTCTTTCCGAACAACCAATCCGTCATTGTGGGCGTCTGCGGACTCAAAACAAAAAATACCAATATTTCACAGGTATTTAAAGAATATCTAGAGTTTCTCAAGATAGATTCGGAGGCCATTCCCGACCGACGGGGACATCCTTTGCCCTATGGAAACTATCTGAAAGAGCCGGTTTCTGGCGTCACGATGCTGGCAGGCGATGCGGCCGGACTGGTGGAGCCTCTTTTTGGTGAAGGTATTTTCTTTGCCCTGTGTTCAGGCATGTATGCCGGAGAAGCCGTGGCCCACGGTCTGGCAAAACAGACCAGTCCCGGCCCGGAATACATTCGTCGGCTCAATCAGCAGATCATCCCGGAACTCAAAGCATCGGATCATCTGCGCTGGGCCATGTCAAAAGGGATGCAATGGATCGGTCCGTGGAGTCTCAAACTTTTTCTCACAATGGCAGGCACCCCTTTGGGCGAAATGGTGCACGGAATGCGATCCTATTCCTGGCTTCGAGAAAAGCACTGGGATTTCTAAACGCTTTCCCCCCTTGAATCATCCGGCTCTGTCATTTATACCAAGGAGTGCGCACCACTTCAGACCGCAAGGAGTACCCATGGCTGACAAAATTCTTATCATAGACGACGAGGAAGGCATCCGCATCTCCTTGCGCGGTATTCTGGAAGACGAAGGCCTTGAAGTTATCGAGGCCGAATCGGGCGAACAAGGGCTGGAATCTCTCGGCACGGATATCCCGGATCTCATTTTTCTCGACATCTGGCTGCCCGGTATGGATGGTTTGAAAGTGCTCGATATCATTACCCGCGACTACGAAGGTCTGCCGGTTATCATGATTTCCGGCCACGGCACCATCGAGACCGCGGTTCAAGCCCTGAAAAAAGGCGCCTTCGATTTCATCGAAAAACCCCTCTCTCTGGAAAAAGTGGTTGTTTCATCCAGAAATGGTCTCGAATTCTCCCGGTTACGTCAGGAAAACATCGCGCTCAAAACCCGCATCAGTTCCGAACAACGCGTGACCCTGACCGGAGAATCAGAGGCCATCATCAACCTCAAACGGGTCATCGGACGTGTGGCACCCACGGATTCATGGGTGCTCATTACCGGCGAAAACGGAACGGGCAAGGAAATCGTGGCCCGGGCCATTCACCATCAATCCGGTCGAGCTGACCGCCCTCTGGTTGCGGTCAACTGTGCCGCCATCCCCGAAGAATTGATCGAATCGGAACTGTTCGGCCACGAAAAAGGCGCGTTCACCGGCGCGGACAAGGCCAAGGAAGGCAAATTCGAACTAGCCGACGGCTCCATTCTCTTCCTCGATGAAATCGGCGACATGAGCCTGAAAACACAGGCTAAGATTTTACGGATTCTTCAGGAACAATCCTTTGAACATGTGGGCGGTCGCAAGACCATCCGGGTTGACGTTCGCGTCATCGCCGCCACCAACAAGGATCTGGCCAAGGAAATCAAGGCCGGAAACTTCCGCGAAGATCTCTATTACCGACTCAAGGTTTTTCCCCTTGAATTGCCCCCGCTCCGGGACCGCATCGAAGACATCCCCCTGCTTATCGAAGATTTCATGGCAACGCTGGTCCAGCAGCACGGATTCAAGCCCATCGGCTTCAATCAGGACGCAATTGAAATTCTCAAACGATATCCATGGCCCGGCAACGTCCGGGAACTCAAGAACTTTGTCGAGCGCATGTTCATCATGTATGCCGGAGACGTGGTCACCGCCGACCGCTTGCCCCCGGAATTCAAACAGCTCTCTGTGGAATCAAAAATCACAGACACCCCTTCCTCTCCAGATGAATCCATGGACATGTTGATTTCCGAGGGACCAACCGATCTCAAGCAGGCACGCGCCGATTTCGAGGCCCGTTTTCTCGAAGCCAAGCTCAAGGAATTCGATGGCAACATCTCCCAGCTTGCCAAAGCCATCGGTCTCGAACGCAGCTCGCTCTACCGCAAGCTCAAGGCATACCAAATTCAAACGGACTAGCTTCCCGCTCACACAGGCACTCGCTCTCGAAACGGACGCGTCCGCCCCACACCGCCCGATTCCTGTTTACAGCGTCAAACAAGAGAGTCATACTCCGAAAGGAGACTTTCTTTTACCGAGGACAGAGCGATGGCATGGAATCCTGACACATATGAAGCGTGGTTCGACACCCCTGAAGGGCGGTTCGCCTTGGAACAGGAGACGCGACTGCTCCACAACGTGTTGGCCGGCTGGCCTCGCCGCAAGCACAAATTGCTTGAAATCGGCTGTGGAACCGGACTTTTCATGGATATTCTGTACCAGATGGGCCTTGATGTCACCGGCATAGACACCAGCCCGGAAATGCTCATGGCCGCCAGAAAGCGTTTCAAGAACCGCGCCGAACTGCATCTCGGACACGGTGAGCACATGGGCTATTCAGACAACGAATTCGACTACGCCCTGATCTGGTCCGTTCTCGAATTCTCCAACGAGCCAGAAGCCATGCTCGCAGAAGCCGCCCGTGTGGCCGAAAAAGGACTCCTCATCGGATTCCTCAACAAAAACTCCCTCTACTACACCATGAATGTCCGAAACTCCGGCTCCAGCATGGCCAAAGCCAACTGGTTCACCTGGTGCGAAATGCAGGATCTCATCAAACGCGCCACCGGCTTTCGCCCAACCATCGCCCGATCCGTCCTCGCCGGCCCCTCCAAAACCTGGACCCATTCCACCGTTTCCAAGCTCCTGAACACCACACTTCTCCCACCTTCTGTCGGTGCCTTCGTCGCCGTTCGCGTCGATTTTACCAACATGAAACCCATGACACCCCTCTTCGCCTGGAAAACAGAACCCGAAATGGGATAAATTGAAATGCCTTCGGCAACTGGGGGAAAGGGAGAGACAAACCCTTTGAAAAGGGCTTTTTCTCTCCCTTTCCCCCAGACCCCCTATCTCTCTCTTTTCCTAAACTTTTTATGTGCCTTCGGCAGATGTGTACGTCCGCGTGAAGAGACGGCTGTCGTCTGGGGTATGGGATGTGGGATGTGGGATGTGGGATGCCTCCGGCGGCCAGAGGGGAACCTCTTGGAAGAGGTTCCCCTCTGGACTCCCTTCCAGAACTTTTTGGCGCGCCTTCGGCGAGGTTCCACGACATTCATTGAGTGGGATTGAAGAAGGAGGAAGGATATGAAAGAGGGGATGGGTAAAGAAATAAGAGAGAAGAGGGGGAAAGTTACAGACTCAAGAGCCCCTTGCAGAAGATGTACTTTTTAAAATTCTTCAAAAGAGTCTGTAAAAAAACATTTTTTTACAACGCTCTCCCAAGAGCCGCACGAACTTTCGCTGCCGACAGTTTCGAGCGAAGCGAGCGATAAAAAGTTTCGGAGAGTCCAGAGAACCCTTTTCAAAGGGTTCTCTGGTCCCGCTGAAAGCGACCGCCGGTAGGCTCCCGCTGAAGGCGACCCCCGGTAGGGCCGGTAGGCTTGTTAGAGCATGGGGAGGTATTTATCGAGTTCGAATTCGGTGACTTGAGTTCGGTATTCATCCCATTCGGCGAGTTTATTTTCGACGAGTGCGTTGTGCAGATGATCTCCGAGCACTTCTTTCATGAAGCTTGATTTCTGGAGATTGATGGTTGCTTCGTAGAGCGAACCGGGCAGGGATTTGATCTTGTTTCGCTTGAGCTGACGATCATCCATGGAGAAGATATCATCCTCGACAGGCGGAGCGAGTTCGTAGCCTTCTTCCATGCCTTTGAGTCCGGCAGCGAGCTGAACGGCAAAACAGAGATAGGGATTTGCAGCAGGGTCCGGGCAACGAAGCTCCATGCGAGTGGCATTTTCCTTGCCGGGTTTGTACATGGGCACACGCACGAGCGCGGACCGATTTCGCCGCGCCCAGGCCATGTAGACCGGGGCTTCGTAGCCGGGAACCAATCGCTTGTACGAATTGACCCACTGGTTGGTGATGGCCACGAATTCCGGGGCATGTTTGAGAATACCGGCGATATAGGACTTGCCTTCGGGCGAGAGATGGTATTCATCGTTGGCATCGTAGAAGACATTGCGTCCATTTTTGAACAGGGATTGATGGACATGCATACCTGAACCGTTTTCGCCAAAGATTGGCTTGGGCATGAAGGTCGCGTAGCAGCCGTGTTTACGGGCAATTTCCTTGACCACGACTCGATAAGTCATGGCGGTATCGGCCATTCTCATACCTTCGGCGTAGCGCAAATCGATTTCGTGTTGGGATGGAGCAACCTCGTGGTGCGAGTATTCGACTTGAATGCCCATGGCATCCAGGGCGAAAATGATATCCCGTCGAATGTTGTTTCCAAGATCAAGGGGTGGTGCATCAAAGTAGCCACCGGCATCAAGGACTTCGGTATCCTGGTCATCGGCAAACAGGAAAAACTCCAATTCGGGACCAACGTAAAAGGTGTAGCCTTTTTCGGCTGCCTCTCCCATGACATTCTTGAGCACGTACCGCGAATCGGCCTCGAACGGAGATCCATCAGGACTCGTCACATCACAGAACATGCGGGCCACAGGGCGATCAGATGGCCGCCAGGAACAAATTTGAAACGTGGTGGGATCGGGCATGGCAACCATGTCGGATTCATCGATTCGACAAAATCCGAGAATGGATGAGCCGTCAAAACCCATACCTTCTTCAAAAGAGGTTTCCAGCTCGTTAGGAGTCACCTGAAAACTCTTCAAGGTCCCGAGAATGTCCAAAAACCAATATTGAATGAAACTGACGTCATAATCCTTGACCGCTTTCATCACGTCGTCTGCATTTTTGCAATTGAAAACCGGGATTTTCATACTTCCCTCCAATCTTTGGGTTGAACGCCATCCTACAATTGAGCGTCATGTGTATCGATAAGAACGATGCGCCCTTTCCCGCGCACTATCCGATGCTTCAAAATCCGAACCTTATCAGGTGCCCACCATCAGACACAATAGAAATATACCGACCAAAAGGGACGACATTCATCCATGCCTCGCATCCAGCCACCCCCATGATTATCACGACATTATAATTGAAGCCTTTTCAAGAGCTTCATAGTGCCCTTAGTATGCGCAACTATTTTCCAGTATTTATACTTTTTTAGTATGATATTAACGTCGTCCGGGAGGTTGGTATGGGTTGGAAAGACTGCAAACTCAGCGTTAAATTTGGTGTGGGCTTCGGGGCTGTCCTCCTTTTACTTGTCGGTCTCGGCTTCTGGTCGGGCTATGGCATTGAAGGAATCGTCGGCAATGCCAAAGAGGTCATTTCAGGAAATGCATTGCGAGGGAACTTCACCGAAAAAATTGTGGATCACCTCAAATGGGCCGAAAAGGTCAATGAATTACTCACGGATTCTCATATCCATTCACTGGATGTCCAGACCGATCCGAAGGAATGCGCCTTTGGCAAGTGGTATTATAGTGATGCCCGAATCGCAGCGGAAAAGCTTGTTCCGGGAATCAAGCCACTTTTGCATGAAATAGAGGCATACCATGATGAACTTCATGCTTCGGCCATTGAAATTAATGACAAATACGCACCTGTGGATGTGGAATTGGGGGCCTTTTTACGAGACAAGAAATTGGATCATCTTGTCTGGATGAGTCAAATCAAGGACACGTTGATCGATCAGCAAGCCACCGAAACAGGGGTTGAGACCGATCCGCACAAATGCAAACTCGGCCTGTGGCTGTATTCCGAAGAAACACGACAGCGCATGATCGACGACCCGGAATTCGGAGCAGCAGTCAAGACGATTTTCGAGCCACATGCCGCGCTCCACGATTCGGCCACCGACATTGACAAACTATTGCAATCCGACCAACGCGACAAGGCGATGGACTGGTTCAAAGATGTCACGGCAGGACTGGCCGAGGAAACACTTGGGACGATTGATTCGGTCCTGGCACTCAACGATAGCAGGCTCAAAGGCTACGAGGCCGCAAAACTCGTCTATGTCTCCAAAACCATTCCGTCCCTCAATGCAGTGCAGGATATCCTCAACAAAAGTTCTGCCGTCATCCAGGCAAATATCATGACTGACACGGAAATGCTCGCAGCAGCGAATGAAACCCGGACCGGAGTCATCATCTTCAGCGTCGTTTCGATACTTGTCGGCATTTTCCTCGCATGGATCATTGCCCGGGGCATCATTTCTCCGCTCCAAAAAGGCATGGATTTCGCGGCGGAAGTTTCGACAGGCGATCTGACCGCGACCGTGGATTTAAACCAGAATGATGAAGTGGGCCAGTTGGCACATTCTCTGTCAGACATGGCGGACAAGCTCAATGTGGTTGTGGGCGAGGTGAACCAATCTACAGCCGGAGTCTCTGCCGGAAGTGAACAATTATCGGCATCAGCACAATCCCTGTCGCAATCCGTGGTTGAACAGGCCGCTTCCATTGAAACCATCTCTTCATCTATTGAAGAAATGACGTCTGGCATTCGGTCCAATGCGGAAAGTGCGCAACAGACCGAGGGCATCGCCATCAAGGCCGCCAGCGGCGCAAAAGACAGTGGCGAGGCTGTGGGCGAAGCATTGGACGCCTTCAAATCTATTGCCGAACGAATCACGATCATTCAGGAAATCGCTCGTCAGACCAACCTGCTCGCACTGAACGCGGCCATTGAAGCGGCCCGGGCCGGAGAACATGGCAAGGGCTTTGCTGTCGTGGCAGCGGAAGTCAGAAAGCTGGCAGAACGAAGTGGCGAAGCCGCCGAAGAAATCAGCGGATTGTCAGAATCGTCGATGGGTGTGGCGGACAAGGCAAGTCAAATGCTGGAAGCCCTGGTCCCGGAAATCGGAAAAACCGCCGAACTCGTGCAGGAAATCGCGTCAAGTTGTACAGAACAGGATAAAGGCATCAGCGAAATCAGCGCATCGGTCAATCAGCTTGACCAGGTAGTTCAGGGCAATGCTTCAGCCTCCGAGGAAATGGCCTCAACCAGTGAAGAACTGGCCGCTCAAGCCGAAAATCTGGCACAGGCAATGACCTTTTTCAAGGTGCAAAACGCTGATTGGGCTGCCCCCAAAAGCACTCCAAAAATCAAGGCTGCACCACCCCAGCCGCTCCCTTCTCATTCTCCGTCTTCACCCCCTTCAAAAAAGGAAACGAACACGGGGGTCGATTTAAACATGGATGATGAGAACGACGATTACGAACGGTTCTAGACTATCGGCACAGAGGCATGACTCCCGATGTCTCTGTGCCTTTTTCATTTCGAGAGGAATCTTTCCGCGTAGCGGGAAAACCGCTAACTGCACAACAGGCATGGCCGATTATCGCAGCTGAATCCAATCTTTCAGCCCATATTTCAACAACAGGTAGTTCAACTGGCCGGTCTTGCGCATGACTGATACCCCTTTATCAAGGATGTCACACAATTTTCTCGAACGCTCCGGCCGCTCGGATGTCATGGCAAAACTCAAATATTGATCTGTTGGATCGGCATAACACCCGCCATAAAACAGAACATCTTTCAGTCCGAGAGATTTGAGATAATATTCCACGACCACCTTGTTTCCGGCAAGGACCTGAATCCGTTTGTCCTTGAGCATCTTCAACAGCCGAACAACCGGTTCATCCCCATACATGACATGAAATTTTTCAGGCGAACGGATCACCGCATCACGCAGCCAGTCACGGTATTCATACCCTTTGACAAGTCCCACCATGACATCAGCAAGCGATTCCTCACCGGCAAACATCCATCCGGGCTGGTTCGTATAAAAACACAACAGATCCTTGCCAAGGGTCTCGTTCGGGAAAATGAACCCTGAGTGGTCATCTTGCAAACACCCGATCAGAATATCGGCCTTGCCACTCCGCACGTCGTCAACAGCGCGTTTCCATGGCATCGGCTGATATTGAATTTCGTACCCCTTCGATTCAAAAACCGCACGAAGGATTTCAACGGCATACCCCTCCATACGAGAGCCAGTCCGTCCATTGTACGGCATCCTCTCATCAGCAACCACGACAATTTGCTCCTGCCCCCAGGCAGAAAGCTCCATGCCAAGCAGAAGGAGAACGCAATAGAGTATACACAGTGTCTTTTGATTCACGTTGCACACAATATCAGACCGTCAGTATTAATACAAACCCTGTATTTTTATTATGATACTCTTTTCTGATATCGTCCAAGACACCAGATTCGTTCCATACATGCTGAAAAACCACTTTCCCTTTCTCTCAATCCGAAAAATCCACGGATTTACGGCTCAACCACAGAATCCCGACGGTTCAGCACCTCTGCCATGGACAAATATGCCGCATAATACATCTGAACATGCGCCACATAGTCAGGCGTTTCATGGCCCACAATATCATAGGCGGCCCACTCGACGTTCCCGAACCATCGGTCAGGGTCCAATCCCATTGCTACGGCTCTTTTCCGAAATGTTCGCACTCGTCCTGGTCCCGCATTGTAGGCAGCCAGTGCAAAATCCACCCGAGACTCAGGTGCCAAATTTTTGAAATATTTTTCGCACAAAAAATGTAAATACTTCACACCGGCATGGATGTTGTTTTCCAGTTCTTCAATATCGGTGATGCCCACGTTGGGGTCGCTGGCGGTTGAAGGTTTGATCTGCATGACGCCCACCGCGCCCCGTCGGCTTCGCAAGCGTTGATCAAAACCGGATTCCTGAAACGCCAATGCTGCAATCTTGAGCCAATCGAATCCATATCGAGCCGCATACTTCCGAAAAAGCTCTGCCATGGGATGCAGCCGGCCCTGTTCCAACGGGTTCTTGAAATTCAGGACATGCTGCTCGTTGACCAGATACCGCTTGTAAAACATATTCCCCTTGAGCGTGCCCTGACGGACGGTCTTGGCAAACCCGTCAAGACTGGCCTTCAACTCCGTATTACCGGGCCGGACCGCCCAGGCCAAATCGCCGCCTTCATGAAGAACAGCCTCATAAAAAAGTCGCAGTCCGGGCATGGTTTTCTTCCAGATTTCAGCCAATTGATTTTCCGCGACCACATACTCTATCAAACCTCGTGACACCATCTCCAACAGATCTTCCGTCACCAGATCAGGATCGGTTTCAACCACGTCTATGGCCGATAATCCTCGTGCCTCCAAATCCTTGCTGACTCTCTGAAGATGTTCGACATAACTGCTTCCAGCCATGGCGTGGACTCGTTTTCCGGCCAAATCATCCAAACTGGAAACAAGAGGGCTTCGATACCCGCCCACAACGATTTCTTGAATATCCTTTCGATAGGGAGATGAAAAAGCCACGATTTTTTGCCGGTCCCGAGTCATCGTCATCCCAGCGGCCACGACATCGCCCCGTCCATCCAGCAACGAAGGGATCAATTGGGAAAACGGGACAGCCAAAAAGACCATACGGACTTTTTTCCCTGGAGACTGTTTGGCCAAATATCGCGAATACGCATTCATGAGGTCCACTTCCAGACCACGCATGACGCCTTGAGAGACAAAGAAATTTGTTTGATTATATGAAACAAGCACACGGACCGGCCGACCGAGTTCGATCATCTCGGCAAGATCGCCGGTCCATTTTTGGGACACTCGGTCCAGACTGGTGGGCGCGGCACACACGACACTCCCCAGACACAGCACCAACACTATCGCGGTAATATATCGCCCCATCAACCCTCCTGATCGTATTTGACAATCACCAACGTGATATCATCTTCCGCCTTGGCTCCCTCGGTAAAGACTTCTACCGCCTTGAAAACTCCATCCAAAATATCCTGAGCCGACAACGCAGAAAGCCTACGCACCACAGCTTTAAACCGTTTTTTCCCAAACATCTCCCCCGACCTGTTTCGGGATTCCCAAATCCCATCAGTCCCGATAGCAAAAATTTCTCCGGGAAGCAGATCGTTCGTGTGTTCGGTATACACGGACTCGTCCATCACCCCGACTGGCAGCCCTGCTTCTGCGCCGAGTTCCGTAAACGCATCATGAACCGGACAGTAAATCATGGCCGGATCATGTCCAGCCCGAACCCAAGTCGCTCTTTTTTTCTGTGTATCCAACGTCAAATAAAACAGAGTCATGAAACGGCCAGATCCATCCAGATCCTCCGCCAGATGCTGATTCATCGACGTTACGACCTGAACCGGTGTCCCTGGTTGAGAGGCCCGCATTCGCAAAAATCCCCGAGCGGTCGTCATCAACAGAGCCGCGTCCACACCATGGCCGGAAATGTCACCGACAACAACGGTCAACCCGGGACGCCCAACGCCCGCCCCTTCCAAATAATCAAAATAATCGCCGCCTGCGATCTCGCTCGCCACACTCGCCCCGGCTACATCAAGCCCGGAAACCGTTGGGGCTTTTTTCGGCAACAAACTTTTCTGCACCTCTCCGGCCAGCTCCACGGCCTTCTTCTGTTGGGTCAAGTCTGCAACAAAAGCCACATGTCCCAAAAAAAGACCTTCTTCATCGCGCAAAGTATTCGCATTGACCAAAACAGGAACCACATGCCCGTCCTTGTGAATCATGCTCCCTTCAAATCGACGCTGATCCTGTTTGAGAAACTTTTTTTTCTTATCCACGAGAAATCGTTGATATTCCAATGTTGCGAAATCATGCGGCCGCCGCCCCATCAACGCGTCCCGTTCATACCCGATCATCCGGCAATAGGCGTCATTGACCTCCTTGATCGTCAAATCTTCACCCATGAGGAAATACCCTTCACCAGCTCCCTCAATCGTCCGCCGAAATTTAGACTCACTCGCGACCAGCGCTTCCTCCGCCTTCTTTCGGCGCGTAATATCCATCAAAATGCCTTGATTGAAAAGTCGCCTTCCCTTTTCATCACGGACAACCAATGTCTCATCCGAAACCCACCGCACCTCGCCATCAGCGGTCCGTATTCGATATTCCTGCGTGTATTCTTCGGCATCCAACGCTTGATACCGTTGAATCTCTGCGCCCACCAACTCCCGATCATCCTCATGTGCGATTCCTTCAAAAAAAACCGTACCATTTAAAAAATCCTCAGCCGAATATCCCCACTGACTCACGTTTTCCGAAACATACACCAAACCGAATTTATCATCCGCCTTTCGCCGGAACAACACAGCCAAGGAATTCTCCACAATCAGATTGGCCAATTCCAACTTCTCCCTGGCCTCTCGCAATTGTTCAACCTCAACACACGCCCCTTTTCGACCCGCCTTATACTCCTCCAACTCGGCCTCGCACTCGGCGAGGCGCACCCGAAGGTGCTCCAATTCGTCCACCTGACCCTTTCGGAATTTTCTGTCAATTCCAGCCACAGATCCCCCTTCTCCTTCAACCTTCAAAACACATGACAAATAGCTAGCATGATTTTTACAGGTTACGCACCTATAATTCAACAGGCTCAAAACCAACTTGACATATTACTACTCTAGTAGTAATAATTATCATAAGGAAGCACCCTGAGCATTCACGTCTTCCCATGCCTCCAACCTCCTTTCCCCCCGGTTTGCGCCCAAGCCGGGGGAATTGCCTTTCTTACCCTCCCGGGGGGCACCTTCGGTGAGACCAGGACGCTGTCCTGGACCTGCCAGAGAACCCTTTGAAAAGGGTTCTCTGGACTCTCCTAAACTTTTTGGGTCGCTTCGCGA
>NZ_WUEH01000027.1 GCF_010468615.1 Pseudodesulfovibrio sp. JC047
TGAGGAGCAGGGACTTGCCGGGGTGTTAAGTTTGGTTTGACAATTTGCCCCAAGCAAAAAGCAGGTCGCCGTAAGGGCGAAACCTTTGAAATAATTTCGAAAGACCTTCACCGCGTAGCGCGCAACGCTCAATAAACAAGGAAAGATGAGGCTCTTCTTTTATGTCTTCTCTTCATCTTTCAATGGGAAAATTACCGCCGCCGGAACACCCCCTCGTCGTTGTAAGGGCGAAACCTTTGAAATAATTTCGAAAGACCCTCACCGCGTAGCGCGCAATGCTCAATAAACAAGGAACGATGAGGCTCTTCTCTCATGTCTTCTCTTCATCCTCAAATGAAAAAATACCGCCGCCGGAACTTTTTACGTCGTTGTAAGGGCGAAACCTTTGGAATAATGCTGAAAGACTCCTCACCGCCAAGCGCACAAACCTCAATAAATAAGGAAAAATTGGGCCTTTTTCTTTCCTCTTCTCTTCATCTTTCAATCCCCAAAAAAAAGGGCATGTTCAGACGAACTGAAATTCGCCGGAACATGACCTTTTTTTGCAGCAAAACTGCAATAAAACTGGGGTAATAAAACTTAAATGTGCGACACGACCTTGCCCAAAAAATCCTTGAGCCGTGGGTTTTTCGGATTGTCAAAAAACGCCTCCGGGTCGGTATCGACTTGAACCTTGCCCTCATCAATGAAGATGACCCGATCCGCCACTTCCTTGGCAAAGCCCATTTCGTGCGTGACCACAACCATGGTCATGCCTTCGCGAGCCAATTGCTTCATGACTTCAAGCACTTCGCCGACCAATTCGGGGTCAAGGGCCGAAGTGGGTTCGTCAAAAAGAATTGCCTTGGGTTGCAACGCCAGCGAACGGGCGATGGCAACACGCTGTTTCTGGCCGCCAGAGAGTTGGTCGGGATAATTGCCCGCTTTGTCTGCCAGGCCGACTTTGTCCAACAGGTCCATGCCGAGTCGCATGGCGTCAGGCTTGGACATGCCGCGAACCTTGATCGGGCCGAGTGTGACGTTATTCAGGACTGACATGTGCGGAAACAAGTTGAATTGCTGGAAAACCATGGTGGCTTCGGTTCGTACCATGTTGATATCCGTGGCCGGGTCCATGATATCGAAACCATCGACGATGATGCTTCCCGATGTCGGCTCTTCCAGCTTGTTGATACAGCGCAAGACCGTGGATTTGCCGGAACCGGATGGGCCGATGATGACCACGACCTGACCAGCCTCCACATTGAGGTTTACGCCTTTGAGAACCTTGAGATCTCCGAAACTTTTATGAAGATTTTTGATTTGGATCATGTGTTTTTTCTACCTGCCCGTTGCGACTAAACGATTTTCCACGATCTCGAGAGCTTTGGCAATGCTCATGGTCATGACGAGATACACCAGACCACAGGTCAGATAGACTTCAAAAGAGCGGAAGTTCACGGCCACGATTTCATCACCAGTGCGAAGCAGTTCGCCCACACCGATAATCATAAGCAGTGAGGTGTCTTTGAGACTGATGATGAATTGGTTGCCAAGAGGCGGAATCATGCGGCGAAAAGCCTGGGGCCAGATCACATAGCGCATGGTCTGAATTGGGGTCAGGCCGATGGAACGGCCGGCTTCGCCTTGTCCTGGATTGATGGATTGAACGGCACCGCGCACGATTTCGGCAATATATGCGCCGGAGTTGACCGCGATGATGATTATACCGGCAACAACAGCCGGGATGCGTATTCCCAAAGCCATGGGCACACCGAAATACAGGAACATCGCCTGCACAAGCATGGGAGTCCCGCGTATTATTTCGACATACAGTCCTGCAAATTTGCGGACGAAAATGTTGTGGGAGAGTTTCATCATCCCGGCAATGACGCCGAGAATGAAACCGAAAAACAGACCGCCGACGGTCAGGATAACCGTCATTTTCGCCCCCCCCATAAGTAGAGGCAGGGACTCGATCATTACTGAAGGTTCAAATTCAAAAGCCATAGTCTCACCCTGTGTAAAAAAAACAGTGGGGGCGGCCAATGCCGCCCCCAAGAATAAATCAAGTATTTTCAGTCCCTAGCGGGGGGCAACTCCAAACCATTTCTTGTACAGAGTGGTGTAGGTGCCGTTTTCCTTGAGGGTCTTCAAGGCTGCGTTGACCTTGCCAACCAGCTCGGAGCCTTTGGGGAAACCGATGCCGTAAGGCTGGCCTGCGTACAGGTCGCCTACAATTTTGACCTGACCCTTGCCGCGTTTGGAAACAAACGATTCAACAACAGGTTTGTCAAACATGACCGCATCAACGCCGCCGGTCAGCAATTCCATGAACATGGCATTGTCATTGGGGAACAATTTGACGTCTTTGGGTGTGGCGTTTTCCTTGAGAAATTCAACGCTGGTCGTTCCCTGTTTCGTGGCGATGACCTTGCCATCCAGTGTTTTGAGGCCGGTGATGCTGTCGTCGTCAGCCTTGACCAGAAGCAGCAGACCGGAATTATAGTAGCCGTCGGAAAAATCGATGACTTCTCTGCGTTTGTCCGTGATGGACATACCGGCGATTCCGGCATCCAACTGTGAGGACTGCAAGCCCGGGACAATGCCTTTGAACGCCATTGGCTGCAATTTGTATTCAACGCCGATTTCTTTGGCGATGGCAGCCCATATCTCGACATCGAAACCAGTGTGTTCACCGGTCTTCGGGTCCTTGAATTCGAACGGGGGGAAGTTGGTGTCAGTCGCGACTGTGAGTGTGCCTGCAAAGGCGGTGGCGACCATGGACAAAGAGATCGCACATGCAATGAAAAAAGTAAGAATCCGTTTCATGATTTCCTCCTAAATGGGTATGGCTGTCCAGCAGGGACTGTTGGACACGAGAGTCCAGAAGGGGGGTGTCCCCAATCTTGGATTGAGCAGGATTCTTGTGCCTTGATTAACAAAAAAAATCAAGTAAACGTTGTTCTGGTGTCCTCTTTTTCTGGTGTTTATTCCGTGAAAAAAAGGAAAAGATGAATATACTTCGGAACATTTTGTGCGAATAATTGAAATGAAAAAAGACGAAATCGAACAGTTTTTTGTACTAAACTGAAATGTTTGACGCAATGGACGTTGAATACGATCCGTGTTTTTCAGAAAGAAATGACGCTGACAGAAGATTATTCGATGTTTTTCAAGATGAAAAGAGAGTGAAAAAAAGAAAGTGTTTTCAGTTTGTACTGAAAAAATAGAAATGTTTCTGGTTGGTTCCGTGGCGGGATCAGATTCCTCTGAATGATTCCTTGTCTCAGTCGAGTGAGGAATCCGGCAGTGAAAACGGAAGAGAAATGAAAAATTGACTGCCGTGCCCTTCCGTGCTTTCAGCCCAAATGGTTCCGTCCAGTTTTTTGACAAGGTGTTTTGAAATGGTCAAGCCGATACCGGAACCGCTGAGGCGTTTGGTCATCACCTGTTCACCTATTTCAAAGGATTTGAAGATGCATTCCAACTTGTCGGGCGAGATGCCGATACCTGTGTCGGTCACGGTAAATCGGAGCATGATTTTATCAGGGGATGTCCCGGCGTATTTGTCTGGATCTCTGCGGACATCGAGAGAGACCGTCCCTTTTTCCGTATAGCGGAAAGCGTTCAGGAGAATGTTACTCAGTGCCTGGATGGTTTCCAGAGGAGCACCGTGGACGAGTGTGGGCAGTCCTTCTTGAAGGGTGACAGAAAATTCAAGGTGTCGTTTCTTGGCGTATGCCGTGCAAATTCTGATCTGTTGATCGAGCGTTTCGAGGAAGTTGAAATTTTTAAACGTGATTGCAAGCGCGTCTGATTCCAGCATACTCAGGTCGAGAAGTTGGTCGAAAAGATTGGTCAGATGCACCGCCCCTTCATTGATTGGGGTAAGGAGTTCCTGGTGTGTCGGGTCATTGTCCATTTCGAGCAGAAGGCTGGAAAGCCCCATGATATGATTGAGCGGTGTTCGAAGTTCGTGGCTGATGTTGGCCAGAAATGCGGACTTGGCTCGGCTTGCCTCGTGCGCTTTGTTTTGGCTTAACTCCAGTTCCTGCGTGCGGAGGCTGACCATTTTTTTGAGTTCGCGATTTTGGTTGTAGAGCGCGAGATGCGTTTTGAGGCGGGCTAACACGATGGCCGGATTGACGGGTTTGGTAATATAATCGACTGCCCCCAGCCCCAGTCCCTTGGCTTCGTCTTCAGTTTGGCTTTTGGCGGTGATGAAAATGATGGGGATTTTGGTCGTGCGTTCATCGCTTTTGAGTCGAGTACAGACTTCGTACCCGTCCATTTCTGGCATCATGATGTCCAGAAGGATGATGTCAGGCAGTGAGTCTTGAAGCAGCTCAAGCGCTGTCGGTCCATTCAGAGCGACGAGAAGCTTGTACTGATCTTCAAGAATATCGACCAGAAGGTCTATGTTGAGCCTGTTGTCGTCAACAATCAGGACTGTGGGTGTGTCCTTTACGCGCATGGTTTTCCTTTGAAACGGATATAACCGCCCACTAGATAGTTAGCTAATTATGCGCGGGTGGGCAACAAATTCAGGCGAAAGACCGTTTTTTATAACCCCTTCTTCGGGTCGAAGCTTTGTCCCAGGGCGGCAGGGGCCTCAATGGACCAGCCTTTGGAGAAGGTCTTGAGGAGTGGGTGTTGACGGATAATATCCTGAATCCATCCCATACGGCCAAGATTGACGGCAAGCAGGGTGAGAATCATCATCGGGAATGGAGCGACTTGGAAAACTGGTGCCGGTATGGAGGGGAAGAGTTCCTGCAAATAAATGCCGGAAACCTGCAAAGCCGCGAAGAAAAATGCGCCCAATGCGGCCCGAACCGGGTGCCAGCCGCCGAAGATGACAATGGCCAGAGCGATCCAGCCTGCGCCTTCACAGCCCTGGGGACGACCCCATCCGGGTTTGACGGCAAGAGAGTATGCCGCACCAGCCATGCCCACGAGTGCGCCGCCAGCCAAGCAGTAATAGAGCCTGACCAGTCGCACACGAATACCTCGTCCGAAAGCGGCTCTGGGGGACTCGCCAACAGCGCGGAGTTTCATGCCGCCTTCGGTTCGATACATCCACCACCAGCAGGTGACGATGGAGAGCATCGCGATATAGACGACCGGGGATTGCGTGCTGAAGATCGGGCCGATCAACGGAATGGTGCCGATGCCGGGAATGGACCATATTCCGAGGTCCGGGCCGGGTTGGCGAGAATAGGTGTGTCCCAGAAAATAGGCGAGGTCGCGGCAGAGCAGGGTCAGAATGAATCCCACGGCGAACTGGGATTGTCCGAGATAGATGCCGACAATACCGAGGAGTCCGGCAATGGCGGCTCCTGTTGCCATACCGGCCAGCAGGCCGATCCATGGGTTGTCAAAGGTGACGGAAACAACAAACGCGGCCATGGCGGACAGCAGAATCGAGCCATCCAGCGACAGGTTGATGATACCGGCTTTTTCCGTGAGCGTTTCACCGAGTGTGGCGAGCACAAGCGGTGCGCCCGCGACGAGAATGGCGGCAATGGTCAGTCCGAACGTGTCCATTTAATCGACCTCCTTCCGTTGTTTGAGCCAGAGGCGAAGTCCCTGAACAATGAACAGGGAAAGGACCATGACGCCTTGAATGACGCCGGATAGGGAGGAGTCGAGTCCAAGCTGAAGTGGCAACTGGATGGAGCCGACATTGAGTATGGCGAAAAAGAGACAGATGAACGGGACCAGTGGCAGTCGGAATGACGCCATCATGCCAACGAGTAGGGCCGTGTAGCCGTAGTTGGATGAGATAGCGGGGAGCAGCCGGTGGTAGACGCCGAGTACCTGCGTCGCTCCGGCTAGTCCGGCCAATGCGCCGCAGATCATGAATGCCTGGAGCAGGCGGCGTCGGGGGCCCAATGAAAACAGGGTGGCGGCTTTGGGATTTTCACCCACCGCGCGCATTTTGAGTCCCCATTTGGTGCGGTACAGTAGAATGTAGACAAAAATGGTGGCGACCACGGCAAGGGCCAGTCCGACCCAGCTGACGGAGAGCGAGCCGATCCGGGGCAACCAGAGTGAAATATCCAGTGGTTCCGTGCCGGACATGGAGGCCACGCCGGGGCGTTTCCATGGTCCGAAAATGAGCCAGAGTGTGATGCCCAGGGCGACGAAGTTGAGGCCCAGTCCGGAAAAGATTTCATGGACGCGACCAAAGACGCGCAGACAGCCCGCAAGGAGTGCCCAGAGTGCGCCGCCGAGCATGGCCGCACCGATGGCGAGGGCGATCTGAAGGACGCCGCCGTCATCATATGGTCGTAGGGCAGCGGTACAGAAAATGGCCCCCATGATTATCTGGCCTTCCACACCGATATTCCACAGTCGGGCCGTGAACGGAACCAGCAGTCCCACGGCACAGAGGGTGAGCGGTACCCAACCTGCCAGGACACGCCCTATTTTCGACATGGACCCGACGCCGCCCTTGAACAGAATATAGATGGTTTCAAAGGGGGGTGCGCCAGCAGGCCACGCCACGAGAACGGTCAGGAGCAGGGCCAGACCAAGGGCTGCGCAAAACCATCCGATTTGCGTCAGAAGTGAGTCGCGATTCATCGGGTGCTTTCCTTGATATCTTTCATGCTTTTTCCGGCCATGAGTGCGCCGATCACATCCATGCAGATGTCGTCACCTTCGACCACGGCCGCAATGGCCCGGTCATAGAAGACAATAACCCGGTGGCTGTGTTCCAGAACTTCGTCAAGATCTGGAGAAAAGAAAATGAGTGTTGAACCGTTGGCACATCGGCCTTTGAGATGATTCCATACCTGCCGGGCCGATCCGGCATCCAGGCCGCGTGTGGGGTGTTCCATGAGCAGCAGTCTGGTTTCATTGGGGATGAGTGACAGCAGGAGCCGTTGCTGGTTGCCCCCGGAGAGTTCAATGGCTTGCGTTTCCGGGTGTGCGCGCAGGTTGAATTCATCCACGCATTGGGACTGATAGAATTCTGTCAGGTCGCCTTTCTTGTCCGGGAACGCGAGCGTGATGTGCTCCATGAGATTCAGGGCCGGAAACAGGGCCATTTGCAAGCGGTCGGCGGGCACGAATTGTACACCGGCCTTGCGCAGTGTGGCAAAGTCGTTGGAACGATAGGTGGTCGAGTCCAACGCAAGTGTGCCACCGGGCATCCGGTCCAGTCCGCAGAGTCCTCGAAGAAATAATTCCTGACCCGATCCATCCAGACCGGCCAGGCCGATACATTCACCGGGACGGGCCGTGAAGTTCAAATTACCCATGGAATATTTCGGTCCGGCGAACAAGGTGTTCCGCAAGGTGAGTCGCGGGGGAACGTCATCCGATGGGACGTCTGGCAATGCGGCGATTTCGCCATCCGCAGCGTCGCCGAACATGAGATGGACCAGTTCCTTTTCGTCATAGGGCGGTTCAAGTGTCGCCACCAGTGCGCCCTGTCGCATGATGAAAATGGAGTCCGCCATTTCAAAGGCTTCGGAGAGTTTGTGGGTGACGAGGATGATGGTGTGCCCCTCTTCCTTGGCCAGCTTCATGAGCAGGTCGAAAAGGTCCTGTTTCTGTTCCGGGGTAATGCCAGTGGTCGGCTCATCCAGAATGAGCGTGGTCGCACCGAGATCGAGCAGCCGGAGCAGTTCGAGCAATTGGCGTTCGCCCACAGTGAGGGATGAGACCGGCTCGTCCGGCAGGAAGCAGGCGTCCAGCCGATAGGACAGCTCGCCGATGACGTCCACCACTTCCTGTTTGGACCGTTTGGGCGCACCAAGCTGGAAGTTTTCCCACACAGGCATGGCTGGGAAGTCGAGTGGGTCCTGATAGAGCATCCCCACACCTTTTTCCCGAGCCAGAGACGGCGTCAGATAGGAGATGGTTTCCCCGCCGATATCCAGTGTGCCGGACGTGGGACGGGTATGGCCTGCCAACACGCGCATGAGAGTGGACTTTCCAGCCCCATTCTCACCCACGAGGGCGTAAATGCGGCCGGGTTCGAGTGTCAGGCTGATGCCGTCGTTGGCCCGAACCCGGCCGTAGTGTTTATGTATGTCTTTGAGGACTATCATTGTGTCCTGAGCCGATGTGATCGGCTATTTGGCGGAAGAGATGCCTTCCATGCCTTCCAGCAGTTGGTCCATGTACCAGATCTGTTTGTCAGTCGCTTTTTCGCCTGCTTTCAGGAAGGGAGTGCCGTCCTGATAATTGAGCGGGCCGGTGAAAAGCTCAAGTTTGCCGGAACCGAGATCTGCGACAAAGGTATCCAGTGCCTTTTGTGTTTCAGCGGTCATGCCTTCGCCGGGCATGAATCCGACCAGGGATTTGTCTTGATTGTTGATGTCTTCCCAATACGGGGATTCCCAGACAAAACCAGGTTTGTAGGTGCCGTTAACTACTTCCTGAGCAATGCGCAGGAAGCTCGGACCCCAGTTGAAATAGGGAACGCCGAGACAGACATCGCCCTGGCCTTCACAGGCTTTTTCATAATCATACGGCAAGGCCCAGACTTTTTTGCCAGCGGCTTTGCGTTGTTTGGCAACAGTCACGACTTCCGGGGTATCGATACCGGAGATGAGGACGTCACAGCCCGAATCGAACAGCGAACCAGCGACCTGGGTCGGGTCGGAAGTGACACCGGGAATGTTGAACCAGAAACCGATCCATTTGACGTTGAAGGACAGGTCCTTCAGATCTTTGCCTCGGACGTGAGTCCAGGCATAGGCTGCGCCGAGATAGGCGGAGGACATGAGGCGACGGGTTTCTTCGTTGACCAGCGGGCCAACCACACCGATCTTGCCGGTCTGAGTGGTCATGGCAGCGGTGAATCCGGCCATCATTTTGGAATATTCCATTTTGCCGAAGAAGTTGCCGAGATTTTTGGGAGCTTTGCCACTCCAGACGGAGTCGCCGGAAGTGTGGACGAATGTTTTATCGGGATGCATGGCAGCGGCTTCGAGGATACCGTCTTTCATGTCGTCGGAACCAGCGATAATCAGGTCAGCGCCTTTTTCCACGAGGTCATCAACAATTTGCGGAACGGTCAGGCCTGGACGGTCTCCGGGATTGACCTTGTCGAGATAGATCAGCTTGGCTCCATCCATGTGGGCTTCGACGTATTTGCCGCCTTCGTACTGGGCTTGGCTGTATCCTTTATCATTGTATGATCCGACCAGAATCATGCCGATGGTAAAATCTTTGGCAAAGGCCAGACCGGGCATGAGTGTCAGTGTCAGCAGGGCTGTACACAATGCCATGGTAAACCGTTTCATCCTCTCCTCCGTGTGCATTGTCTGTCGATGACGAATTGATGTCGTGTTTGGCAGACGATTCTATAGTTTTTCGAGTATGCCATAAAAAATAGAAAATCGCGGGAGACATCAAAGAATGCCTCCCGTAAAAAAACATCTTTGAACCGGAAACCGGGGTTGTGTCAACAAATTCGTGTTCCCCGTGGTGAATCTCAGAGTGTGGGAAAGGGATAAATGGGAAGCAAATATGGGGCTGGAAGAGGATTTATCCCCTTGACCACAGCCGTTTGATGTTCTAACGAGGGAATTGTCACCGATACATGACGTTTTTTGCAGAAGCGCGATCCTTTTGGGGAAGCCGCGCCATCTGCATCTTTTTTTATATACATTGACGTTTGAATTGAGAGAGGTTTCAAAAATGGATCGTATTCCCATTTCAAAAGAAGGGCACGAAAAGATCACTCAGGAACTGGCCGATTTGAAGGCGCAGCGTCCGGCCATCATTCAGGCCATTGCGGAGGCACGTGAAGAGGGGGACCTCAGTGAAAACGCCGGGTACGATGCGGCTCGCGAGCGTCAGGGGATGCTCGAAGCTCGTATCTCCTACATCAATTCGAGGATGCCGTTATTCGATGTCCTTGATTTGAATACCCTTGGCGGTGAACGAGCCATCTTCGGCTCCACTGTCGAAGTGGAGGATATCGACACTGAGGAAGTGCGGACCTTTACCCTGCTTGGACCGGACGACGCGGACCACAAACATGGTTCCATTTCCGTCCTGTCTCCCATGGGCCAGGCCATTCTTGGCAAGGAAGAGGGGGAAGAGGTTATTGTTGATGCGCCGCGTGGCCGCATCGAGTACGAGATTCTGTCTGTCAAATTCCTTGGCTCGGCAGGATTGCCCAAATAGCGGGCATATTGCTTTGTCTTCGGACAAAGACCGTGTACATTCGCCCCATCGCACATGCGGTGGGGCTTTCTTTTGAGGCTCATGCTGCATTCTGCATACTCTTTATATGATAATGGAACCGATTAAATTAACGGGTGAATATGACCCCTCCCCTGCCTGTCGGGGCATGTGCGCCCAGTGCGGGAAAGAGCATGTTGTGCCCATTGGTCCCGCCCGTGAGCCGGCCATGGCCCTTTTGCGAACCATGGAGCGGGAACGTCGTATCGATTTGTCCGTGCCAGCCGATCAGGCTGATCCCCGGTTAACCATCGACTATCTGTACGGTCCGGCCCGTGGGCAGATGTTCGGTGTGCTTGTGGTTCGTGACCAGTCCGGGAATACCGGGGTACTCAAGGCCTTTTCCGGGCAGTACAATTCCCTCTGGCAAGTGGATGGCTGGGTTGATCCATTGCTTGATGTGCAGCGATTTTATCGAGAAACCCGGGATGCGGAACGGCATATCAAGCGGTTGGGCCGCGATATTGTGGCCTTGCCCGATGGGTCTCCGCAACGGCGGTCGCTGGTTGCTGTGCGGAAAAAGGCGTCGCAGACGCTGATGCGGGAAATTCATGGCATGTTCATGGTGTCCAATTTTCGGGGAGAGCGTGTGCCCTTGCCGCAGGCAGTGTATGGCTCGGAGGGAATTCCCACCGGGACCGGGGATTGTTGCGCGCCCAAGTTGCTCAATCACGCGGCCATGCACGGGCTGATCCCTCTGGGATTGGCTGAATTCTATTGTGGACGGACCAATCGGTCCGAAACCAGACACCATGGCGAGATTTATCCATCGTGTCTGCATAAATGTGGCCGTATTCTTGGATATATGGTGTGCGGTCTGGAGGAACGGGAATGACGGATGCATTGACTCTCGATGTCCTGCATGTGGATAAATATATTGTAGTCGTCAACAAACCAAGCGGTCTGTTGTCGGTGCCGGGCAAAGGCGAGGCCAATCAGGATTGCGTGGTTTCCCGGGTACGGGCCATGTTCCCAAATTGTATTGAACAACCGTCGGTGCATCGACTCGATCAGGATACTTCCGGGCTGCTTGTTTTGGCTCGGACAACCGACGCCCATCGCACCTTGTCCAAGCAATTCATGGATCGGTTGGTGGGTAAGCGGTATATTGCTTTGCTGGACGGCGTTGTTGAGGAATCCGGTGGGATGATCGAGTTGCAATTCCGTTTGGACCCGGACAATCGTCCGCATCAGATTTATGATCCGGTCAACGGCAAAAACGGGATCACCCGGTGGCGCAAGCTCGGTATTGAAAACGGTCGGACCCGTGTCGAATTCAAACCACACACCGGCCGGACGCATCAGTTGCGGCTGCATTCTTCCCATGAAAAAGGACTTGGATTCCCCATTGTCGGCGATCGCTTATATGGCACCGGGACCAAACCAGGACAGCTCAAGCTTCATGCCTCCACATTGCGTTTCAGACATCCGGTCACCAAGAAGCCCATGGAATTCATGACTCCCGCTCCATTTTGATCTCCAACCCAAGAGAATTCTTTAAAAATCCCTTTTCCGCACACGGGCATGATGGTATCCACTGTCCGCGGAACATATGGGTGTGAATGAGAAGTTTCCGTCTTTGCAAAATTGTTATATTGTCACGTTTGAAATAGCGAAAATATACAATTTTGTAGTATTTTTTTGTGAATACACAGTGAGAAAAATGCATAACTCATTGTTTATCAATGATTTTTATATATTGGCATGATCCTTGTTAATAAAAGCCACAAAGAGCGATATCAAGGGTGAGGTACCCTGCCGTCCGACTTACGTTGGAAAATCCATATTTACCTGCCTGAAGGAGCATTGAAATGAGTGGATATCAGACACGTCAGAACGCCATAGCCGCAGTGACAAATTATACCCCTACTGTGGAGCCGTTGAATTTTTCCGAGACCTCGCCGACTGAGGTTTTCGGGTCCAACGTGTTCGGTGACAAGGTTATGAAGAACATGTTGCCCAAGGACATTTACAAGTCCTTGATGGCCACTAAAGAATCCGGTGAGGAAATGGACCCGGCCATTGCCGGACCGATCGCCGCAGCCATGAAGGAATGGGCCATTTCCAAGGGGGCGACCCATTACACCCACGTTTTTTATCCGTTGACCGGCTTGACTGCTGAAAAGCATGACGGATTCCTGTCTCCTGACGGCAATGGTGGGGCCATCGCCGAATTTGACGCCAAGCTGCTCATTCAGGGTGAGCCTGATGCGTCTTCTTTCCCTTCCGGTGGATTGCGTGCCACGTTCGAAGCCCGCGGGTATACTGCATGGGACGTGACCAACCCTGCCTACATTCTGGAGAATCCCAACGGCACGTTCCTGTGTATTCCCACAGCGTTCATTTCATGGAAGGGCCATGCGCTTGACAAAAAGACGCCGCTGTTGCGGGCCAATCAGGCCATTGACAAAGCCGGTCGTCGTTTCCTCGGGCTGTTTGGCAACGATGACGGTGAAATGGTCGTGTCCAACGCGGGTCCCGAGCAGGAATATTTCCTCCTTGATCGCAACTTCTATTTTGCCCGTCCTGATCTGATGGTGTGTGGCCGGACGTTGTTCGGTGCAAAGCCCGCCAAGGGACAGGAAATGGACGATCACTATTTTGGTGCCATTCCCCGCCGGGTGCTCGCCTTCATGCTCGAAGCGGAGCGTGAATTGTACAAGCTCGGTGTGCCGGTCAAGACCCGTCACAACGAAGTGGCTCCCGGTCAGTTCGAGATCGCTCCGGTTTTTGAACAGGCCAACCTCGCCACTGACCATAACCAGATGATCATGACCACCTTGAAAGGTGTCGCCAAGCGGTACGGCATGGCCTGTCTGTTGCACGAAAAACCGTTTGCCGGAATCAATGGGTCAGGCAAGCATCTCAACTATTCCCTGTCCACGGCCAAACAGGGGTCCCTGTACTCCCCGGGTGCCACTCCGCACGAGAACATGCAGTTCCTCGCCATTGTCGCCGCCACGATCCGGGCTGTCGAAAAGTACGGAAAGCTGTTGCGTGCCACGGTTGCCTCGGCTGGTAACGACCATCGTCTGGGGGCCAACGAAGCACCACCGGCCATTATTTCCATCTTTCTCGGTGGCGAACTTGCCGAGATCTTCAACCAGATCGAAATGGGTGATCTCAAGGGCACCAAGGCCAAGGGCAAATTGCGTGTCGGTGTTGACACCTTGCCGCCGCTGCCCATGGATTCCGGTGATCGTAACCGGACCTCGCCGTTCGCTTTTACCGGCAACCGGTTCGAGTTCCGGGCCGTTGGTTCCAATCAGTCCATTGCCGGGTCGCAGGTCGCATTGAACACCATCATGTCTGAGTCGTTGGATTTCGTGTGCGATGAGATCGAAAAGATTACCAAGGGCGATTTCAAAAAGTTGAATGCCGCTTGTCAGAAAGTCATCAAGGCGATCATGAAAAAGCATGGTCATGTGATTTTCAACGGTGACGGCTATGCGGATGCGTGGCAGAAAGAGGCCGAAAAACGCGGGTTGCCCAATCTCAAGGCCACTGTTGATGCCCTGCCCAGTCTGATCGACGAGGATGTCGTGAAGGTGTTCAGTGACTATGGCGTCTTGTCCAAGGATGAGATGTATTCCCGGCACGAAATCTTTTTCGAGCAGTACAATCACCATGTTCACACCGAGTCCGCGCTGGTCGTCAAGATCGCCAAGACCATCATCCTTCCCGCAGCCATTCGCTATCAGGGAGAATTGGCCGGAACCGCTGCCAGTCTCAAGGCCGCCGGTATTGAGCCGACCCTGGGGACACTGACTGAGCTGACCGACAAGTTGCGCAAATTGCAGAAAACCACTGATGTTTTGGAAGAGCTGATGGCACAGAATTCTTTCAAATCCGTGGTTGAAGAAGCTCGGTTCAAGAACGACAAGATTCTGCCTGCCATGCTTGAAGTTCGTGAAGTTGCCGATGATCTCGAAGGCATGGTCGCCGACGATCTCTGGGCACTCCCCAGCTATCAAGAAATGCTTTTTATTAAGTAGTCCGAACTCAAAGCCAAAAAAAAGAGAGTCCTGCGCGTGCGCTGGACTCTCTTTTTTTTGGCTTTGAGTTCGGAGGGGCGGCTTGCGATAGCGGCGCATCTGCACATTTTTCGGGTGCGGGTTCATCCTCACCGTAGCTGGGCTACGCCTCCGGTGAACCCGCACCCGAGAAAATGCACATCTGCACCACTCTCCCAAGCCTTGAGCCGTCGGGGAAGGAGAGCCGTTGTTGGGGGGCAATGCCCCCCAAGGCACTCCATTTTTTGGGGTCGGGTGCGGTGCACCCTTTTGAGGGAGAGGGGCGGGTGCTGTGCACCCTCTTTGAGGAGAGTTGCGGGTGCGATGCACCCTTTTGAGGGAAAGGTGTGGTGTCTTTTTTGGGGGAGAGGTGAGTGTTGGGTCGCCTTGTTGGGAGTAGAAAAAGATCAGGTCGGCTGGTGGCTGACCTGATCGTGTGGGTGGTGGACGTCGTTTTGGGTGATTAGCTGCGTTCCCACTGGCCGGTTTCTGCGCTTTTGAAAAGTGCGTCGATGACGTGCATGGAATCAAAGGCGTCCATGAGGGTGGCTGGTGGATTCGTGTCATCCAGAATGGCCCGGGCAAAGGCGTCGCCTTGCAGGGTGTACTGGTCGCAGGGGGCCAGTTCGATAGGGGTTGTGGTTTCGCCATCCTGCTGGAGCAGGATCGTACACGGTTCGTCCGGCGGAGCATTGAACGGGATCAGTATCTCGATGCGGCCCGTGGTGCCCAGGATGTTGACCCGTTGATAGGGGGCCATTTGGGTCGAGCAGGTAAAGGTCGAAATCCGGCCATTGAAATCCAACATGCCGGAAAAGACCCGGTCCGTGCCGAAATTTGGGTCTTGATTCATGAAGCTCATGACGCGACGGGGTTGCGCATTGAAGATGAACCGGGACAGGGCCACGGGATAGCAGCCGATGTCCATGAGACCGCCTCCGCCGAGGTCCGCTTTGTTACGGATGTTGTCCGGATCTGCATTGAAATAGGAAAAAAAGGATTGGATCGTCACCAGATCGCCGATCGCTCCTGTATCCACCAGTCGTTTGGCTTCTACCCATTGCGGATGGAACCGGAACATGAATCCCTCCATGACCTTGACGTCCGGTGAAAGGACTGTGGCGTTGATGAGCCGATTGACCTCGCCGCTGGTCAATCCCATAGGCTTTTCACACAGGACATGTTTGCCCTTGTCCATGGCCTTGAGCGTCCATTTGACATGCAGGTGGTTCGGCAGGGGAATGTATACGGCGTCAATCTGTTTGTCGGCCAGCAGCCTTTCATAGCTTCCATATGCCTTGGTAATGCCCAACTCATCAGCCACGGCCTGTGCGTTTTTACTCGATCGGGACGCGATGGCCGTGACCTCTGTCCATTTCCCTTTTTGCATGGCTGGAATGACCTTGGTGCGGGCGATCTTGGCGGTGGACAAAATACCGAAACGTATTTTTTTCATGAAATCCTCTTTGCTGTTGGTGCAGTGACGGATGTCTTTCCTACCGTGTTCATGGGCTGATTCGCAAGCGGAACCGTCGTCTTTCCGGTCAGAAGCCGAGAGCGATTTATTTGTGCGAGAGCCCGTGGAAGATTGTGACGATATATTGACAAAGTGACGATTCCATGATTCGGTTTAGACCGTTCTGCAAACGTTTGCGACGATGAAAGGAAAACGCGGTCGTGACGTTGGAATTCGGATTTTCAGCAGCGTTGTTTGAGACTCTTTTTGTGCAGGAATCACAATGACCTTCGAAGATACTCCGCATAGACGATTGAATCAATTGACGGGTGAATGGGTGTTGGTGTCGCCCCATCGGACCAAGCGTCCCTGGCAGGGGCAGCAGGAAGCGCCTGATATGACGATGCTGCCCGAATACGATGCCGATTGTTATCTGTGTCCCGGCAATGTCCGGGCTGGTGGTGCGGTCAATCCGTCCTACACGGATACCTTCGTCTTTACCAATGACTTTGCCGCGCTTTTGCCTGATGCTGGTGATGATGCGCCGACTCATTTCCCGAAAGATTCCCTGTTGGTGGCCGAACCGGAAACCGGTCTCTGTCGGGTGCTCTGTTATTCCCCCAGACATGATTTGACCCTGGCTCGACTCGGGACCGGCACGGCCCGGAAGGTCGTTGACCTGTGGTGCGAGGAGTTCCAGACGCTGGGCGCGCGGGATGATATCGGCTATGTCCAGATTTTCGAGAATCGTGGATCGGTCATGGGGTGTTCCAATCCGCATCCGCACGGACAGATATGGGCCACCCGCACCGTGCCCATGTATCCGGCCACGGAAGGGACTCGGCAGGCGGCCTTTGCCAGGAAACACGATTCCTGTCTGCTCTGCGACTATCTGGCTGTCGAGCGGGAGCGGGGCGAGCGTATCCTTTTTGAGAATGACGCGTTTGTGGTGTTGGTGCCGTTTTGGGCGACATGGCCGTTCGAGACCATGATTGTGCCGAAGCATCATATGTCGAATATTCTGGAGATGGATACGGACTGTCGCGATGCTCTGGCAGACGCCATGGTTCGGTTGAATATCCGGTACGACAATCTGTTCCAGACTTCCTTTCCTTATTCCATGGGAATTCATCAGGCCCCGACCGATGGGGCGGATCATGCACCGTGGCATTTCCATATCCATTATTATCCGCCGCTGCTGCGGTCCCGGTCAGTCAAAAAATTCATGGTGGGATATGAAATGATGGCCATGCCGCAACGGGATTTGACCGCCGAATCCGCGGCCAAGCGGCTTCGGGACCAGTCGGAACAGCATTATTTGGAGACGCGGTAATGGACTCCATCGCTTCTTTCATTCGGAACTTGGATGTTGGATCACTGGATGCGACGCTGTCCGAACTGTATGGAAGTGCCGGCCTTTCCATTCAGCGGCAACGGTATCACAACCTGCTGTTGCGATTGGAAAAATGGAGTGGGTGTCGTCGAGCCGTTCTTGTGACCGCTCCGGGACGAACCGAACTTGGCGGCAATCATACGGACCACAATAACGGGGTGGTTCTGGCTGCCGGGGTGCATCTGGACTGTCTGGCCGCAGCCTGTTTCGGAGACGGGCCGACCATTCGGATTCGGTCCGAAGGTTTTTCCGGGTGCATTGAGGTTGAAAGTACCGATTTCGCTGTACACGATGATGAACAGGGCACATCCACCGCATTGGTGCGTGGCGTGGTGGCCGGATTCGTGGCACGCGGGTGGACCGTGGGTGGGGTTGACGCTTGCGTGTCCGGCGATGTGCCTCTGGGAGCGGGGTTGAGTTCGTCTGCCGCGTTTGAGGTGTGCGTGGGGCAAGTCATCAATCAATTGTATTGCGACGGGGCGGTGACCCCGTTGGAGCTGGCTCAGATCGGTCGGGAGGCCGAAAATATCCATTTTGGCAAGCCGTGCGGGTTCATGGACCAGTTGGCGTGTGCGTCTCACGGTATTTTATCCATTGATTTCATGACCCCGGAAACCCCGAAGGTCGAGAGCATTGATTGTGATTTTGGTGCGAACGGGTATCAGTTGGTGGTCGTTGACACTGGCGGCAGTCATGCCGATTTGACCCCGGAATATGCCGCGATTCCCGATGAGATGCACCGCGCTTCGCGGGTGTTTGGTCAGGATGTGGCCCGAGGACTGACTGTCCAGCAGGTGCTGGACAACGTGTCGGCCATTCGAAAGGAAGCCGGAGACAGGGCCGTGCTTCGGCTCATCCATTTCATCGAAGAGAACGAACGGGCGCAGCAGCAGGCGGACGCGTTGCGCGTTGGTGACATGGACGGTTTTCTCGCACTGGTCAAACAATCAGGCGATTCATCATGGCGGTTGCTTCAGAACTGTATCAGCACCACGAATGCGCTTGAGCAGGGGATTCCTCTGGCCCTGACCATGACCGAACGGTTTCTTGGCGGTGCGGGGGCATGGCGTGTTCAGGGGGGCGGATTTGCCGGAACTATTCAGGCGTATATCCCCAATGAATTGGTGCCCTCATATACTGAATTCATGGACGAGGTTTTTAAACGCGGGTCTGTGGTGCCGCTGTCTATACGAAAGCCGGGATTTGATTGTGTGCGATTGAACGGACCGGGTGGCGGGGGCGGTGTATGAGTTCTTTGACGATCAAGGATCTCGCCAAAAAACTCAATGTGTCACCGTCCACGGTGTCTCGTGCCCTGCGCAATCATCCCGATATCAGTCAAGCCACACAACGCAAAGTGGCAGCGGCTGCCGAAAAATACAACTATCATCCCAACCAGCTCGCCCAATCCTTGCAAAAGAAGCGGAGCAACACCATCGGCGTGATTGTTCCTGAAATTCGTCATCATTTTTTCTCCAACGTCATCAGTGGAATAGAAGAGATTGCCTATGAAAATGGGTATATCATCATGGTCTGCCAGAGCAATGAGACCTTGGCTCGAGAACGGATGAATACGCAGGCTTTGGTGGCCAATCAGGTGGCGGGATTGCTGATCGCCATCTCGTCGGAAACCACGGCATACGATCATCTTGAAAGCGTTCTCAATCAGAAGGTCCCGTTGGTCCAGTTCGACCGGGTGGTGGAATCGTTGAAGACGAGCAAGGTGGTCGTGGATGACTACCACGCCGCGTATGGCGCGGTGGAGCACCTGATCGAGTCCGGATATCGCCGTATCGGTCATTTGGCCGGGCAGGATGGTATCGCCTTGAACCAACATCGTTTCGAGGGGTATCGAGATGCCTTGCAGGATCATGGACTCCAGGTGGAAGAACAATTTCATGTGCATGGTGGCTATCGGGAAGAGGACGGCAGGGCCGGAGCCGAGACGTTTTTGGCCATGGATGTCATGCCCGAAGCTATTTTGGCCATCAATGATCCGGTGGCCGTGGGACTGTTTACCCGATTCAAGGAAGCCGGGGTCCGTATTCCCGAAGACGTGGCGTTGGTGGGTTTTTCCGATACCCCGGCAGCCGCGTTGATCGAGCCTGCGTTGACAACCGTGTACCAACCCGCCTTTGAAATGGGCCGGATGGCGGTGTCGTTGCTGCTCAAGCAATTCGAGGCCGGGCCGGATTTTATCCCCGAGACCGTGACGCTGGAGACAAAATTATTGGTTCGGGGATCGTCAGCGGCCAGGAGGGTGTCATGACCCTTTCCCGAACACGGTGGGGCGTGCTTGACGATGGAACACCGGTGGATCTGTTCACCTTGACGAATACGCGGGGAATGGAGGTGTCCATTGCCACGTATGGCGGAATCGTCACCCGGTTGACCGCACCGGATCGGGCCGGGAATCTGGCGGATGTGGTCCTTGGTTTTGATGCGTTGGATGCGTATGTCGAGGACCGTTTGTTTTTTGGTCGTTTGGTTGGTCGGGTCGCCAATCGGATCGGGCATGGATGTTTTCCCCTGAATGGTCAGTCCGTGGAATTGGAGAAAAATTGCGGCTGTCACCATCTGCACGGCGGGGAGCATGGATTTCATACCCAGGTCTGGGATGCGATGCCCGTGTCCACCGACGATGGTCCCGGTCTGGAGCTGCGGTACGTCAGCCCGGATGGAGAACAGGGGTATCCCGGCACGGTGGAGTGCGCTGTTCGGTATGTGCTGTCAGAGACCGGTTTGCGGTTGGATTTTTCGGCGGAAACCGATGCACCCACGGTCGTGAATATGACGCACCATGGATATTTCAACCTGTCCGGTCAGCCGGGGACCGACTGTTTGTCCCACCGGCTTCGGATGTGGTCTAACCGGGTGTTGGCGTTGGATGCGGACCAGATTCCCACGGGACGGCTCTTGGACGTGGCCGGGACACCGTTGGATTTCACGCGTGAAGTCGAGCTGGGCAGTCGGTTTCCCGAACAGGGATACGATCAATATTATGTGCTTGACCAGACCGGATCGGCGATGCGGCAGGCCGCCAGCGTGTATGAGCCGGTGTCTGGCAGGGGCATGGAGGTGTGGACGACCGCTCCGGGGGTGCAGGTGTATTCCGGCAATCATATTCCCGAGTCGTTGAAGGGCAAGGATGGCGCGCGGTATGGCGTGCATTCCGGGGTCTGTTTCGAAGCGCAGGGATTTGTGGATGCGCCCAATCACACGGATTTCCCGTCCGTGGTTCTTGAACCGGGGCAGACGTTTTTTCAGACAATAGAGTTCAGGTTTTTCGTGAAATAGCTTATTGCATCAGGAAACGTAAAGAGACGGCAAATATGGCAAACGTTGAGTTGAAGAAAGTGGTCAAGCGGTATGGTGATGTGGAAGTCGTTCACGGTGTCGATCTTGATATCAAGGATAACGAATTCATTGTGCTCGTCGGCCCTTCCGGGTGCGGCAAATCCACGGTCCTGCGCATGGTCGCCGGGCTGGAAGCGATTTCCGGGGGCGAGGTCATTATCGGTGATCGCGTGGTAAATCAGGTGTCGCCCAAGGACCGGAACGTGTCCATGGTTTTTCAGAATTACGCCTTGTATCCGCATATGTCCGTGCGGGAGAACATGGGATTTTCGTTGAAGATGCGTAAATTGTCCAAGGCAGACATCGAAGCCAAGGTGGACGAGGCCGCACAGATTCTCGAACTTGGACCATATCTTGACCGCAAGCCTTCGGAATTGTCCGGTGGGCAGCGGCAGCGGGTGGCCATGGGACGGGCCATGGTCCGCAAGCCGGATGTCTTCTTATTTGATGAACCGCTTTCCAACCTTGATGCCCAGCTCAGGACGCAGATGCGCATGGAGCTTCGAAAGATGCACCTGCGCATGGCGACCACCACAATCTATGTCACGCACGATCAGATAGAGGCCATGACCCTGGCGGACCGTATCGTGATTCTGAAAGATGGTGAGATTCAGCAGATCGGCACGCCCATTGAAGTTTTCGAGGAACCGGCCAACGTGTTCGTGGCGCAGTTCATCGGGAATCCGCCCATGAATATCCTGTCGGGCACCTTTCGTGTTGCGGATGGCAAACGGCAGGTGGTGGTCGGCAATTCAATTTTCCCTGTGATCGATGGCAAAGCCGAATCTCTACAAGATGGTGCGCCTGTGTTGGTCGGTCTTCGGCCCGATTCCATCAAGATGGGCGACAAGATCGAGACATTCCCCAAGGAATGGCTGTGCCATGGCGAGGTCGTGGTTTCAGAGATTCTCGGTGGACAGTCGCATCTGGAAATCGTCATTGACGGTGAAAATGAACTGCTTGCTGAAGTGGAAGGCCGAGTGGTGGCCCATCCCGGCGAGATCGTGCCCATTGGTTTCGAGTTTGATAGAATGGTCCTTTTCGATCCGGAAACAACCAACGCGCTTCGTTAGGGTTGCATCTGCGAAGTGGTTGTTTTGAATAGTTAATTGATTGGTTCAGGATATTCCGAAAACCTTAGGAGGTAGTATGAAGGGTTTTGCAAAGTTGCTGCTGGTTTTTGCCGCAGTCCTGCTGCTTGGTGCTCCGCAGGTCTCGCAGGCAGATGAACTGGCTGGCGATCTGGAGATTTTCTCCTGGTGGGCTGGCGATGAAGGCCCGGCCTTGGCCGCGCTGATCGACATTTATAAAAACCAGCATCCCAATGTGAACGTGATCAACGCCACGGTCACCGGCGGTTCCGGCGTCAATGCCAAAGCCGTGCTCAAGACGCGGATGCTCGGTGGTGAGCCGCCGGATTCCTTCCAGGTCCACGCCGGTCAGGAACTGATCGGAACCTGGGTCCAGGCTGATCGTATGGAAGACCTGACTCCGCTGTTCAAGGAACAGGGCTGGATGGACGTGTTCCCTGAAGGCGTTATCAAGCTCATCGGAACCGACAAGGGCATCTGGTCCGTGCCGGTCAACATCCATCGCTCCAACGTGATGTGGTATGTGCCTGCAAATCTGAAGAAATGGGGCATTGAGCCGCCCAAGACCTGGGATGATTTCTTTGCCGCTGCTGATACGCTGAAGGCCGCGGGTGTTATCCCGTTGTCTCTGGCCCAGAACTGGACCGCGAACCATCTGTGGGAATCCGTTGCCCTGGCAGCTCTTGGTGCCGACAACTGGAACGCCTTGTGGTCCGGCAAGTTGGCCTTTGATTCTCCCGAAGGCGTCAAGGCATGGGAATTGTTCGGCCGTGTGCTTGAATACACCAATGCCGATGCCTCCTCCCTGTCCTGGCAGCAGGCGACAGACATGGTCATTGATGGCCGTGCCGCATTCAACATCATGGGTGACTGGGCCGCAGGCTATATGTCCACCACCAAGAAGTTGGCTCCCGGAACCGGATATGGCTGGATCGCTTCCCCTGCAACGGGTGGACAGTTCATGTTCCTGGCCGACTCCTTTGGTCTGCCCAAAGGCTCCCCACATCGTGATAACGCCATCGCATGGCTCAAGGTGCTGGGTTCCAAGGAAGGGAGTGATACCTTCAACCCGCTCAAGGGCTCCATCTCAGCCCGGACCGATTCCGATCTGAGCAAGTACAACAAATACCTCCAGTCCGCTGCTGCCGATTTCAGCCAGGACCAGGTGGTTGGTTCCCTGGCACACGGTGTGGCCGCCAATGAAACCTTCATGGGTGGATTCGCCTCTGTCATGGAAATGTTCCTCAAGTCAAAGAATGCAACTGCCGCAGCCAAGGCCTGTCAGCAACTCGCCGATAAAGCCGGTATGTAGTGAATGAATGGGATCATGATGTGCCGGACGCTGTTCGGCGTTCGGCACATCATCCCTTTTTTGGATATTTTTACGTATTTGAGTGAAGTATGCGCGAAGCGTCATTGGATAGATTGAAAGCGTTTTTGACGTTGCTCCCGTCGATGATCCTTGTCGGGGTCTTTGTGTACGGGTTTATTGGCAACACCATTTGGACCTCGATGACGGACTGGGGCGGCTCCGGCGCCCTTGCTCTCGAACCGGAAAAGAATTTTATCGGATTGGCCAACTACGTGGATCTGTTTACCGGGTTTCTCGGAGGAGGATTTCGTCAGGATTTGGTCAATGCCGTGTACTATTCCGTCATGCTTTTGGTGGGCGCGGTGGGACTTGGAATGTTCATCGCCATTCTGCTTGACCAGAAACCCAAGGGCGAGGACCTGTTACGGACCATTTTTCTGTACCCCATGTCCCTGTCGTTCATCGTGTCCGGCACGATCTGGCGGTGGTTGCTGGCTCCGCAGGGGGGCGTCAATGTCCTGCCGACCTATGTCGGTCTGGAACCATTGACCTTCAGTTGGTTGTCCAGTCAGGCGTCCATTCTCGTTTTCAATTGGCAGGACATCCTTCGAATCCTGTTGTATCTGGTCTCCTTCGTGCTGATTCTGATCGGTCTTTTTGCCATGCGGAAAGACACGGGCAAAGCCATGAAACGGTGGCTTGTCCCTGGAATCGTCATTGGTGCGTGTGTTTGGCTGTTCGGAAGTCTGATTCCCGATGCCTACATGATGGAAGAGGAACACGGATTCAACATGGCCACGCTGGGGATCATCATGGCCACTATCTGGCAATATTCAGGCTATACCATGGCCTTGTATCTGGCCGGGTTCAACGGCATTTCGCAGGATCTGCGGGATGCAGCCATGCTCGATGGCGCATCGGAAGTCGGATATTATCGATACATTGCCATCCCCATGCTGAAACCCATCACCATTTCCGCAGTGATTATTTTGTCGCACATTTCGCTCAAGATGTTTGACCTTGTCTTTGCCATGACCGGCCCGGACAATGCGGAAACCGGTCATCCTGCCCTGAATATGTATTTGACCACGTTCCGCGCCAATGATTTTGCGCAGGGCGCGGCCATTGCCATCGTGCTTTTCCTGGTTGCGGCCATGTTCATCGTGCCCTACCTGGTCAGTCAATATCGCCAGAGAGGGAGACGCTAACATGACCACGAAAAAAATTACGCCGGGTTCCATCTTCCTGTACGGCACCCTGGCCGTCCTTGCGCTGCTTTTTCTCATGCCCGCCTATATGGCGGCTGTCACGGCCTTGAAAATGCCGGGGGATATCAGTCTGCCGTCGGCCTGGGAACTCCCTGCCACCTTTAACTGGGGCAGCTTCTCCGAGGCTGTCGAATTGCTTAAACCCAGCTTTATCAATTCGGTCATTTTGACAGTATGCGCCACGCTGGGGTCCACGGTGCTTGGTTCCCTGAATGGGTATGTCTTTTCCAAATGGAAGTTCAAAGGGTCGGAAATTGTGTTCACCCTGTTTCTGTTTGGCATGTTCATTCCGTATCAGGTTATTCTGATTCCGCTTTTTCAAACGCTGCGCGCCATGAATCTTTATGGCGGCCTTCCGGGGCTTATTTTGGCGCACATCGTATATGGGTTGCCCATCACTTCGTTGATTTTTCGAAATTTCTATTCCCAGATTCCCACCGCACTTGTCGAGTCCGCCCGATTGGACGGTGCCGGATTCTTTTCGATTTATTTTCGGATTGTTTTCCCGCTGTCCATTCCTGGATTCGTGGTCACGTCCCTGTGGCAGTTCACCCAGATCTGGAATGAATTCCTGTGGGGTATCTGTTTGACGCGCCATGCGGATAATCCCATCACCGTGGGACTGGCCCAATTGGCCGGAGGGCAGGCCGTGAGTTGGAATCTCCCTATGGCCGGGTCTATCATGGCGGCAGTGCCTGTCCTCTGTATCTACATCTTCTTGGGTCGATACTTCATTCGAGGGTTGTTGGCCGGTTCGGTCAAGGAATAGAATACGTTGTGCCCCGGTTCAGGCCGGGGCGGACGATGGTTGAACTTGGGCTGACGATGGTCTTGAGACAGAAGGGCGTTGCGATCAATGCTGTGGCGACCGATCAGGCGTCTTCCTGCCATTTCTTGCAATACGAGAGAAACTGCTTGGCTTCCGTGAACTCGGGGTTGAAGGAGAGGGCTGTTTCCAGGCTGGAAATGCATTGGCGGATGTGTTTTTTCTCGAAAAAAACCCGGGCCAGATTGAAATAGAGGTGCTCGTCGCTTTCGACGATTTCAAGTGCCTTGTTATAGTAGCGGATCGACTCGTCGTAATGGCCGTTTTTGCGAAGGGAAATACCGAACTGATTGAATTTGAATCGGTGTTTTTCCGAAAACGCCTCTTCCAGACTGAGCAGGGTATCCAGCACCTTCTTGAGCTTGTCGAAATCCTTTTGTTCGGAATAGACCGCGCCGAGACCGTAGTTGGCGTCAACGCTTTTGTCGTCGATCATCAGGGCCTTGATGAATTGCCGTTCCGCTTCATCCAGATCGCCATTGAAAAATGCCTGTTCACCCATTCTGATTTTTTTGAGCAGCGTTTCAAGGGCCGGGACGGTATGCAATCGATAGTAGTCCATTTCCGGCCTGTATTGACTCAGAAAATCGACTTCCTGCATCTGGCTGCGGACCCCGGACGGAACATGTTGTGCATTGAGCGGTTGCACTTCAAATTCATGCTTTGAAAGTTGCCGGGCGTACCAATAGGTGACGTTGTCATGGGAGGAAGACGTTCTTCCCGCTCCCAATTCAGCGTCAATTTTAAGCGAGTAAACGCCAAGTACTTCGGGATATTCGCTCAAAGGACTGAACTCCTGGTCTTGCACGGTGTGGTGCCTGTTATACGTCGCTCGTAAAAACGTATCCTACGTCAGGATGGAAAGCAATTGGTCTTCCTGTTTCAGTGGGTGCTTTTGCCATACCGCCGCAGGACGAATCGTGCGTTCATGGAAAGATCAGAGCCTCGCGTTCTGGAAGACGTTGTGGCTCTGATCTGTGTGTTCGCCTTGCTCGTGAAGCTTTCTTAACACTCTCTCAGAATGGGGTCATTTTCTGCACGCCCTTGGGAGGGCTGTTGGGAGGAGTGGGGGTGTTAATCGCAAGGCTTCCATGGTTCGTTGATTTTTCGGTCATATCCATACAGTGGAATGGTGTCCGGGAGTATGGCACTGACCAGGGGGGTGAAGGGCTTGTACGTATAGTGGACGGCGACTTCGGTCAGATGGCAAGGCGCGCCGGGATCGTTCTCGATGCCGTCACCGGATGCGTCCATGTCCGGCCAGGACCGGATCGAAATGACGAAGGCTTTTTCGTCCAGTGTTGCCAGGGCCTTTTCCGTGGCGGTGATGATTTGTGTCAGTCGGGTTCCGTCTTCGTCACCACGACCTGTGGCAGCGAATCGAGCACCGATTTGTGTCGCTTTTTGGACGGTCAGCCACGAGTACGCGGCGTTTCCGCCTTCGATGACGCCCATTATCATGGTAAAGAGAATGGGGAGAATCAGGGCTGTTTCAACCGCGGCCATACCGGCCTTTCGGGTTCTCTGTGTGTGGGTACGCATGGACAATCTCCCTAGAGCAGCCGCCAGCCGAGCTGTTTGCCGATTTGTTTGAATATGTCAGGAATGTCGTAGACCGATGGGGCGTCGAAATAATGATCGTTGGTCCCGGGTTTGCTGGAGGCGATTTCCTGCATGAGCGCGATATCAACGCGGTCCGAGCTGCCGAACCGGATGGAGAATATTTCGATACCCGCCTCTTTGGCCTGGTGCGCTTCTGTCAGCATGTCGGTGTTCAGCACCCCACCGTTTTCGCAGTGGGCATCATCGCGACCACTGCCGAAGTAAGCGTTTGTCCAATAGTTGTTCGGCCTGTATGAGACACTGTGGCTGCCACCACATTCGCCGTCTTCGGTGTCTCCATCTGTGAGAACGATCATGATTTTGCGGAAATCTTCCTTGTCTCCGGCCTGTGTGTAGGGTGGTTCCGGTGTCAGAACACGCCGTCCCCATTTAATCCCTTCGGAAATGACAGTCCCGGACCAATCCCCGGTGCCGGTCTGGGTGTTGATGGAGTTGATGACTCTGCTCTTGTCTTTGCTCAAGGGGAGTACCTTGGGAATATCCGAGCAGGTATCCAGAGAAATTCGTCGTCGGTAATAGGAGGACAGCCGCCAGTAGTTGTCCATGAAATCTTCGTGGATACCCGTGTTGACGGTGTCGTCGGCGTTGTAACATCCCGCGTCCATATCAGCTCCATCCCCGATGCGGACCTTGCCTTTGAAGGGGACCAGTCCGACTTTGGTGTCGGACGATGCGCCATCCGGTATGAGCAGGTCGGTCAATTCGATGGATGCCTGCTTGACCATATTAATGGGCGTGCCTTTCATGGACCCGGAGTTGTCGATGACAAAGACCACTTCCAGTTTGTTGAACCCCGCGCTTGCATGGGCCTCCACCTCGGAATCCGCCATGCCCAGAATGGACATGAGCAACATGGAGACTTCCGCTTTTGCAGAGACCTGGACGCTTCTGATTTCGGTTCCAGCGACTACTGATTGAATTTCGGCCGCGTCCATATTCTTGGCGACCATATTTTCCACGGCTTGACGCACTATACCCTTGGTCAGATCCGGGTCATAGGGCAGTTCGAGACTGCCTGCCAAAGCCCCGGCGTCCACCGCGGCCTGGAGCCTGGTGTGGGTCAGATACATGTTCCCCATGTCAATGGCGATTCCCGTGATTCCCAGAATGACGGGAAGGACGAGAGCCAGGATAGTACAGGTTGACCCTCGACGGTTCGATTTATGGCATTGGCATTGTGGTTTGAGCGATGAGCTGGACTGTTTTTGACTCGTCATCAAGGATGGATGGACCGGCGTTATTGAAGCCGAAGAATTGGTAGTCATAGGAAACCTCTACTGTGACGGTTTTGGCGACAGGGTCCATGACCACATTGGTGGACAGGTCCCGTGTATCGAGATCGGCAACCAGGGCGTTGACGAGTGCTTCTACGTTGGCTTCATTCCCTTCCAAAAGCACATGCCGTGCGCCTTCCCGACTGGCTTCGACCAATGAGGAATAGGTGTGCATGGCGTTGGCTCCTTCCACGAGAAGCATGAGTAAAAGGGCTATTACGGGAAGCACCAAGGCGAATTCAATGGCGGCCATGCCTTGACGTTGTTTTTTCTTTCCCATTCCCGTTCTCCTTGATTGTCCATTTAAAATCGTTTTTCACACATGGCATGTGGAATAAAGCAATGGCTGTGCCAAAAGAGTGAAATATTTCTTTGTGTTGTCTTTTTATCATTGATATATTTGATGATATTGACAATAGAGATGGCTGGTTTCGTGTGTCGGGAATGGTGAGGATATGTATATGTATCTATTTTTTGTGGATAAATATCCATGTTTGATCTATTGTCTGTTTGCGGGAAAGAGTCTGTATGGGGGATGTTTTGGCGGAACGAATATTGATTGTTGATGATGACAGGGCTTTTCAAGGTATGTTGGTCGAAGCCTTGAAGGACAAGGGCTATGCTGTGGAGATCGCCTCCACTGCCGAGGCCGGAATCAGGAAGGCCAAGGCCGGTTCCTTTGATCTTATCTTGCACGACATCCGATTGCCCGGCATGTCCGGGTTGGAGGCGTTGCCTCACTTGCGCGACGCGGCTCCTGGCGTGGATGTGATTGTCATGACCGGGTATGCGTCCAAGGATTCCGGCGTGCAGGCCATGCAATGTGGCGCGTATGATTATTTTACCAAGCCGTTTTCGTTGGGCGAGATGGAGGTCGTTGTTCGCCGCGCACTGGAAAAGCGGCGGATGCAAAAGGAATTATCCGAGCTGAAACGCAAGGACGGAGCCAGTCCATTACACTCCATTATAGGTCAGTCCGCGCCCATGATGGCGATCAAGGAACGCATTGCTCGGGTGGCCGAGCTGAATGCCGATGTCCTGGTGATGGGAGAAACCGGGACTGGCAAGGAGCTGGTTTCGGATGTGATTCATGACATGAGCACGCGGTCCAAAGAAGCGTTTGTCAAAATCAACTGTGCCGCTATCCCGGAAAATCTTATCGAATCCGAATTGTTCGGCCATGAAAGAGGCGCCTTTACCGGGGCGACGGCCATGAAACAGGGGAAGTTTGAACAGGCCAAAGGCGGGTCGCTCATGCTGGATGAAATCGGCGATATGCCCTTTCATCTGCAAGCGAAATTGTTGCGCGCCGTGGAGTTGAAACAGGCGGAACGGGTCGGTGGTGCCAAACCCATTCGGTACAATGTGCGGATCATTGCGGCCACCAATCAGGAACTTGAGCAACGAGTCAAGGATGGGAAGTTCAGGAGCGATCTGTACTATCGGTTGAATGTCGCGACACTGGTGCTTCCCCCGCTCAGGGATCGCAAATCAGACCTTCCTCAACTGGCTGATTTTTTTCTTGATCGAGCCAATAGACGCCTTGGGACGGATATCAGTTCCATCTCCACCTCCGCCATGGAAATATTCTTCAATTATGATTGGCCCGGCAATGTTCGGCAGTTTGCCAATGCGGTTGAACGGGCTGCCATTTTTTGCAAATCGACCACCATTACCCCGGCAGAGGTGGATCAGGCCTTTACCAACACGCCTCCGGTGGCGGATACCGGGATACCCGCGCCTCTCTGCGACGGACTACCGCTGAAACAGGCCTTGAACGAGTATGAAAAGTTTCTTATCGAGAATGCCCTGCGCTCCTGCGGGGGGACCCAGACCGAAGCCGCCACACAGCTCGGCGTGTCAGCCAAGAATTTGTGGAACAAGCTGCGCAAGCACGGGATTCATCCGGCTCTTTTCAAAAAATAGGAAAATCAATCAGTTGCTTTTTCGGTGACAGATTTTTTGTCTCTTTTTCCTGTCCATGATTCCGTCCGTTTCGTGGGGCTTACTTGTGCCCGCTGTCTCTGAACGACATCGTTTGTAACATTCAGTGAATCGATTATTTATGGATTGACTCAACCTATTAAAATACATTTCTTTTTATCAATTTGTATCGAAAATCCCAAAAACAATGATCCATAAATTGTGGATTGTCTGTACCGTGAACAGTACACGCAAAGTTACTTTCTTTCATTTTTTTAGATTTATATCCAAATATATTAAGTATTTGAGTGCTTATTCATTTTTTTGGGCCGCGTGTGGCACACGCGTTGCTTTATGGTGGTCAGTCTGGTGTTTTTTTGCATGAATGACAGTGGTTTTTTGGAATGAATCAACCGTAAGGAGAAAATGATGAGAAAAATGCTGAATCTGCTTCTTGATGAAGAAGGCGCAACTGCAATTGAGTACGGTCTGATCGCCGCTTTGATCGCCGCCGGTATCGTTGGTGCGACCTCTGCCTTGGGTGACCAGGTTGTCGCAACCTTTTCTTTCATTGAAGGTAAAATGGCTGAAGCCACCACTCCCTAAATCACGGCACGCTCACCGTTTAACGGAAGCAGCCAGAGCAGCCGAACCAGGGCTTCGGGAATGGCCCGTTGCCCTGGTTTTGTCTTTGAGGGGAAACGAAGACGGCCAGATCGGCTTTGAACAATCTCGGGGGGGACCATGAATTTGTGTATCAGTATCGTGCTGACGGTGGCATTGCTTGTCTCGTCCATGACAGACATTCGTTATCAGCGAATTTACAACTGGCTGACCTTTCCGTTGTTGCTGGGAGGATTTGCCACACATACCGTGTTTGGCGGGCTGGAAGGATTGAAATTTGCCAGCCTGGGGTTTGCCTTCGGGTTTGGAGCCATGGTTCTGCCATATTTTTTGGGGGTCATGGGGGCGGGAGATGTCAAGCTGATGGCGGGAATCGGGGCGTGTCTCGGTTTTCCTCTGACCCTGGTCGCCTTCCTGTTTACCTGCATCGCAGGTGGGGTCTATGCCGTCTGTGTATTGGCCTTTGACCGAGCTGTTTTCAAAGCCGTGTTGACGAATATTACCACAACTTTTTCCGTGTTCGTGGCCACCCGTCGTTTCAACTTTGCGCCCACCGAGACGCACAAGACTTTGCCCCGGTTGTGCTACGGGGTGGCTATTGCCATTGGAACCGCTTCCGCCATGGTGTTGCAGGTCTGGCAGACCGGCACCGTGCTCGGGGCGTACTAGGGGAAGGGCGGTATGACGAAATCCAAGCGAGCCTTGATTCAGATAACGGTGTCTCTGGTGTTGGCCATCGTTGCCGGTGTGCTCATTTTTCAATGGTCCAGTACGATCACGCAGGGGGGATCAGCTGAACAGACTGCCGACACGGTCCCTGTCGTGGTTGCCACGGTGAAGATCAAGCGGGGACTTAAACTGACAGAAGAGATGTTGAGTGTCCGCAAATATACACATGACTCTCGTCCATCCGGTGCGTTTTCCGATCCCGAAGAGCTGTTGGGCCGTGTGCTCAACCAGACCGTCGGGGCCAATGAAGCGGTGACCGCCATGCGGTTGGCGGACGAATCCGTCATTGGCGGCGGTGTCAGTGCGCTTATCGAACCCGGAAAACGGGCCATGGCGGTCAAGGGGAATGCGGTTATGGGACTGTCCGGTTTTGTGCGCCCTGGCGACCGAGTGGATGTCATTGTCACGCTGGTTATTGGCCGGGAAGAAATTCCCGTTACCAAATTGGTGCTTGAGCGGGTCAAGGTCCTGGCCACTGGCACACAGTTGACGCCGCCGGATGAGGATGGTTCGACTGCCAGTGTGGATGTCTACACCCTGGAACTCAGCCCACCGCAAAGTGAACGGCTGGCTTTGGCGGCCACGCAGGGAACGCTGCATTTTGCATTGCGTAATGAACAGGATGAAGCAACGGTGCGGACAAATGGATCCGATATCCCGAAGACGCTTGCTGCCCTGCGTCCGAAAGCTCCTGTGCGACATGTCAAACGGAAGCGGTCTCAGCGGGTTGAAGTGATCACCGGCGGCGAACGCTCGTCGGTCAGGTTTTAGGGGGCGTGTCATGAAAAGTGAAAAAGGTCTCCGTTTCCTGTTGATCAGCCTTGTGTGGTGTGTGCTGTGGGCTTCGCTGGTTCATGCCAAACCATCCGAGGCTCTGAAGCTGACCTTGGGTAAATCTCTGGTTATTGATACGGATTTCAAGGTGAGTCGGGTTTCGCTGGCTTCCGATACCGTGGTGTCGATCGTAGTCCTTTCGCCCCGACAAATCTATTTGAGCGGCAAGGAACTGGGGTCCACCACCTTGACCCTGTGGTCCAACGGTGCTGTGGCCGATGTCTTTGACGTGATCGTGACCCCGAACATGACGCACCTGAAGCGGATGATCCACGAGGTCATGCCCTCTGAAAAAAATATCAAGGTGCTGACGTCCGGCGATTCCGTGACCCTGGCTGGTCGTGTTTCCAATACTGCCAATCTGTCATCCGCGTTGGCCTTGGCCGAGGCCGCCGCTCCGGGCAAGGTGGTCAATCTCTTGTCCGTGGATGGTATTCAGCAGGTCATGCTGGAAGTGCGTGTGGCGGAAATGTCCCGGTCCGTGACCAAGCGGCTCGGTATCAACTTCGCAGCGATCGGATCGAATTTTTCCATCTATTCCATCATCAACAATCTGACCCGGTACAATGCGGATGACGATGTGTTCGAGTTGACCGACAATATTACCTTCAACGGGGCGTATCGGAGCGGCAATACCAATATATTCGGCATGATCGATGCGTTGAAGGCCAACGGGTTGGTCCGAATGCTGGCCGAGCCGAATCTCACCTGCGTGTCCGGCGAATCCGCTGAATTTCTGGTGGGTGGTGAAGTTCCCATTCCCATGCCCGGGACGTTGGGAAATGTGTATATCGAGTACAAACCCTTTGGCATTGGACTGAAATTCGTGGCCACGGTCATGAGTTCCGGTACGATCAATCTTCAGGTCAACCCGGAAGTATCCGAGTTGGATTATTCCAAATCCATCGCGGTTTCCGGGTATGAAATCCCGACCATATCGACGCGTCGAGCAAATACCGTGGTTGAGCTGGGTGACGGACAATCTTTTGTGATCGCGGGACTCATTAGTGATTCTCTCAAGGAAAATTCGAGTAAACTGCCGGGATTGGGTGAAGTGCCGATTCTTGGCAATCTGTTCAGTTCCCGAGATTTTTCCAGCAACAAGACCGAGTTGGTCGTGCTGGTTACCGCCCATCTGGCAAAGCCCGTGGACATGGCTTCTCAGACGTTGCCCACCGATGGATTCTCGGAACCGAGCGACAGTGAATTTTACATTCTGGGACTGATGGAAGGACTGAGTGGAAGCGGGAAAACAGCGGTCACCGAGGTCGGTGTCGGCGCGGCGGAACCCGGAACAGTGGTTCGTCCTGAAAGTGGATTTGACGGGGAGTTTGGTCATTCCTGGCCACAATAATATGCGCGGAGGGGACCATGCAGAATCTTTTGATCTATCTCGGCATGATTGGGATCATGCTTCAGGCTGGGTGTGGCATCATGAACAATGTGGATACATCGGCGCCGCGGTTCGGCAGTTCGGTCCGCATGGCGCTTGAAAGTCAGCGAGCCAACCCCGAAGCCGGTTCCAGCGCGCCGGTGGTGGGGCTTGACGGTCGCTACGCGGCCAAGGCCGCCGAAAAATATCAGGCCGGGCCCAAAGAGAAAAAGGACCGGGAGTCCGGTTCGATTTTCGGCGTTGTCGAGGCGTCGAAGTGATGCGGGGTTCAGGGCATTTTGACTACTGGCCGGAGTGTATTCTCCTGATGCTGATGGTGGGGGTGCTGATTCTGAATTTTACGCTGTTTGAATCATTGTGGCCGTAGGGGAAAACCGTGAAGGACCTCCTTCAATCGGTGGACGGCATAGCAGAGGAAAGGGGATGCGGGAAAAACCATGAACAGCAGAATCATACCGATTTCACTGGCGGTTACCACCAAGGAACAGCAGGCGCGTTTCGAGCGGATCATTGCGGAAAATCCCATGGTGCGTTTGGTGGAAGACGATGCCGATGAAGTCGGCATACTCATTTATGAACCGAGTGCCTCCGTGGCGGAAGACATGCCGCACGTCATTCAGGCGTTTGAAACCGGGCAGGCCGAAGACGTTTTCCTGACTGGGAAGAATACCGATCCCGACATTCTCATTCAGGCCATGCAGAGCGGGATTCGTGAATTTATCAAATTCCCGGTGGATGAGCAGAGTTTTCGGGCCGCCATTGTGCGGACGGCCATGCGGTCGAGTCTCGTGGAAGACGACAGTGAAAAAGGCCGGGTCGTGACGGTGCTCGGCTGCAAGTCCGGCATGGGGGTAACTTCTCTGGCCGTGAATGTGGCCTCGATCCTGAATGAACAGGACCCGGGGCGAACCATTCTCGTTGACCTGCGGCGTCCGGGTGGTGAGACTCCCTATTTTCTGGATTTGAAATATGACTATTCCTGGGGGGATCTGATCGAGGATATTTCGCGCCTGGATGCGACCTATCTGCAAAGTGTGGTGACCGAACACGAATCCGGTCTGCATGTCTTGCCCGGACCAGCGGGATTTGGTTCGCCTGACGCACACGCTCTGTATCTCATTTTGGAACAGTTGCGCCGTACCTATACGCATGTGGTCGTGGACACCGCATATCCGCACGATGAAATTCTGCCCAAGGAAGTGGAAGAGGCCGATGACATTCTCATCGCCTTTCAGCTTTCATTACCGTGTCTGGCCCGAACATCCCGGCTTATGGACTCCATCCGTGGGCAGGACCCGGATGCAGAGCGGCGCATGAAGCTGGTGGCCAACCGTGTGGCAAAGAATTCTTCCATTGGATTCAGCGAGGCCTCGGATGTTTTGGGCCGGAACGTTGCCTGGGTGATCCCGGACGACAGTGCGGCGGCCCTGTCTGCCATCAATCAGGGAAAGCCACTGGTGCAGGCCTATCCGAAATCCCCTGTGACAAAAAACATTCGTGCTCTGGTGGCAGATCTGGTCCCGGCGACGAAGCTTCCACACAGAAAATTGTCCACGCGCGTCGCATCCTTGTTCAGAAGAAAAAAGAAGGATGAGTCGGTTGCAGGAGCGTCTATATGAATCTTGCTGAACGATTGAAACGAAAGGCGGTCAAGCGTGGGGTGGCCAATTCAGAGAAGGCTCGGTCCCAGAGCGGTCAATCGTCTTCTGTCGTATCCCGAAATGAAGCACAGGATCAGTATTTCGACATCAAGACACGTATCCATGACCGGCTGATTGACATGATCGACCTCTCGCTTTTGGACACCTTGAGCGAAAGCGACATGCGGTCGGAGATTGCCAAGGTGGCCGAAGGGCTGTTGTGGGAGGAATTTCAGAACGCGCCCTTGAATTTGGCAGAACGCAAGCGGATGCTGTCCGAGATTCAGGACGAGGTCATCGGCCTTGGACCGCTGGAACCATTCATTCAGGACTCCACCGTGAATGATATCTTGGTCAATGGGTACAAACAGATTTATGTGGAACGGGCTGGTGTGTTGGAGCTGACACCTGCCCGATTCAAGGATGACGATCATCTGCGGCGGATCATCGATCGTATCGTCTCGAAGGTCGGTCGCCGAATCGACGAATCGCAACCGCTCTGTGATGCTCGCTTGCTGGATGGTTCGCGTGTGAATGCGGTCATTCCCCCATTGGCTATTGACGGACCGTCCCTGTCCATTCGTAAATTTTCCAAGGACCCACTCGAAGTCGCGGACCTCATCGGGTTCAATTCGTTGACTCAGCAAATGGCGGTGCTCATGGAAGGCATTGTCACCACGCAGCTCAATGTCCTGATTTCAGGCGGCACAGGGTCCGGCAAGACCACGTTGCTCAATTGCCTGTCTCGCAATGTGCCGGAAGATGAACGGGTCGTCACCATCGAAGATGCTGCTGAGCTGCAACTCAAGCAGAATCATGTGGTCCGGCTGGAAACCCGTCCGGCCAATATCGAGGGCAAGGGTGAGATCACCATGCGCGATCTGGTCAAGAACTGTCTGCGTATGCGTCCTGATCGCATTATCGTTGGAGAGGTCCGCGCCTCCGAGGCTCTGGATATGCTTCAGGCCATGAATACCGGGCATGATGGGTCGCTGACCACCATTCATGCCAATACCCCGCGCGATGCCCTGATGCGGTTGGAAACCATGATTTCCATGGCCGGACTCAATCTCTCGCCCATCTCCATGAAGCGGTATATCTCGTCGGCCATTGACGTCATCATCCAGGCCACGCGTATGGTCGATGGCACACGAAAAGTGATTTCCATTCAGGAAGTGACCGGCATGGAAGGGGAAATGATAACCATGCAGGAAATTTTCGCCTTTGAGCAGACCGGCATGAGTCAGGAAGGCAAGGTCGAAGGCTTTTTCACGGCCCGTGGTATTCGTCCGAAATTTGCGGACAAGCTGGAGCGGATGGGCTTTCCGTTTCCCAAGGACTTGTTTCATGTGGCCCATAAACCGCAGGGAAAGAGGTAGCTTATGCCATTGACAGTGATTCTCGCGGTGGTGGCAGTCCTTATCGTTTTCGGATTGGTCATGGGCATCAGTTCGCTGATGCAGTCCGGGTCGGACAAGGCTGAACAGCGGGTCAGGAATCGACTCAAGGCCATGGCCATGACCGACATCAGTGCCGAAAATATCGATCTTGTTCTGCACGAAGCCGCCATGAGCGAAGTCCCTTTATTCAATCGGTTACTGGAAAAGATGCGGTGGGCATCGGCCTTGGAAAAAACGATTTCCCAGGCGGATGCCAAAGGGACAGCGGGGGTGTATTTTCTGGTCTGCGCGCTGTTGTTCGTGATCGGGTTTTATGCCGGGAGTTTTTCTGGCCGGACACTGATCAGCCTCGGCTCCGGGCTGTTGCTCGGGTATTTTCCGATCATGCGACTGAAAGGCATGAAGCGGAAACGGATGGACAGATTTCAACAACAGTTGCCCGAGGCGCTCGATCTCATGGCCAGGGCATTGAAGGCCGGGCACACATTCGGGGGTGGAATGCGTATGGTGGCCGATGAGTTTGTAGCCCCAATCGGTCCTGAATTCGGCCAGACGCTGGATGAAATCAACTATGGCATGGATGTGGACCGGGCGTTGCTCAATCTGCAAGACCGGGTGGACTGCACTGACCTCAAGTTTTTCATCGTTTCCGTCAATATCCAGCGTGAAACCGGCGGCAATCTTGCGGAAATCATTGCCAAGATCGCGGAACTGGTCCGAGAACGTTTCGCCCTGTTTGGCAAGATCAGGGTGCTGTCGGCTGAAGGTCGCGTGTCCGCCTACATTCTGACATCTCTTCCCTTTTTGTTGAGTGGCATTCTGTACATGCTCAATGCCAAGTATGTCAGCCTACTGTGGACCCGTGAACTCGGGCAGAATATGGTCTGGACCGCCGCTGTTTCCATCGTACTGGGTGTGCTGGTCATCCGTAAGATTATCAAGATCAAGGTATAAGGGGGGGCATGACTGAAGCGCAATTGATTCCCCTGTTTGCTGCGGGGCTTGGATTTGTGGCCGTGCTTTTGGGCGGGTACGGGGTGAGCAGTTATCTGGGTGGGGCTACGGATACGGCCAAGCTCAAGGAACGTGTCGCTGGAACGTCGGTCAAGCGGTCCGAGGCATTGACCGCCCCGTTGGCCTCCGTGGTGGAAAATTCTTTGAGTCTGTTTGGCCGTATGGGATCAAAAATTGGTCCCACGGAAGCTGCGGAAATTACCAAAAATCGGATGCGATTGATACAGGCCGGGTTGCGTGGTCCGGATTCATTCAAGGTTTTTCAGGGAATCAAGGGCGTTCTGGCCTGTGTGCTTGCTGGTGGATTCCTGGCGATCCGTTTTCTTTTTGTCACGGATATGAGCATGGCGGGCACAGCCTTTGGGACCGTCTTTCTGGCCACCATCGGTGTCTACGGACCGGAATACTGGCTGACCAAGAAGATCAACGGGCGCAAGCGGGCCGTGGCCGATGAGTTGCCCGATGCCTTGGACCTTCTGGTCGTCTGTGTCGAATCCGGCATGGGGTTGGATCAGGCCATTGACCGGGTGTGTCACGAGCTGAGGCGGTCCGGGCCGGTCATCAGTGCGGAGTTCAAGTTGCTGACATTGGAATTGCGTGCGGGCAAGGCCCGGACAGAGGCCCTTCGTTCTTTGGCCGAGCGGGTGGGAATGGATGATTTGAACAGCCTGACGTCACTGCTTATTCAAGCTGATGCCTTCGGGATCAGTGTTGGCAGAACCCTGCGTGTCTATTCCGATGCCATGCGGGTGAAGCGGTCCCAGCGGGCCGAGGAAAAAGCGGCCAAGATGCCGGTCTTGTTGTTGCTTCCCCTGATCGCCTTCATTCTTCCGGCGTTGTTTGTGACGATTCTCGGCCCAGCGGTCATCATGAGCATGGATATGTTCAAGGCCATGAATAATTAGGCAGCGTGTGCCAAGGAGACCTCTGATGAAGACGCGTATTCAGTTTTTGATAGTGATGGTGGCCGGAATGGTGTTGGCCGGGTGTGCGGCATCCTCTCGCAATGACATGACCTTTGACGAACTGGCGTATGGTGATGAGCGGACGGTTTCCCTGACCAGCGAACAGCACGAGCAGGTCGGGGACGGGTTTGTGCGTCGGGTCAAGCCGGAAATGGCCCTGATTCATTACAACAAGGCCATTGCATTGGACGCGACAAACATGGATGTCCGTGTGAAGCGGGGAGAACTGCTGGTCGCCGAAGGTCTGGATGAACAGGCATTGGCTGAATTCAACAATGTGCTCAAACAGGACGCAGATCACGCCATTGCCAATCAGGCTGCGGGCGGCGTGTATTTTCGTGCCGGTTTGTTCGATGAGGCCCGACTGCATCTTGAAAAGGCGGTGCAGCTCAATCCGTTGTTGTGGAAATCCCATAATTATCTGGGGATTCTCGAAGACCGAGACGGTCACTATGATGCCGCAGCCAATCATTTTTCGCAGGCCCTTGCCATCCATCAGGGCACGGGTGTCGATACCATGTACAATAATCTCGGCGTGGTTCACATCGCTCGCAAGGAATATTCCAAGGCGATCGATTCCTTTCGGTTGGCCTTGAAGGCTGGCGGCATATCCGTGCGTACATATAACAACTTGGGGTTGGCCCTGACCCGTGCCGGGCGGCTCGATGAAGCCCTTGAGTCCTTTAAATATGCCGGAGGTGAGGCCAAGGCCTACAATAACCTCGGGTACGTGCTTTTGACTGACGACCAGCCCGCTCGGGCTGTCCCGTATTTCGAGAAGGCACTCACGCTTTCTCCCAGCTATTATGTCAAGGCTGCCGACAATCTGAAACGTGCCCGACTTGCGGCCCGGTTTCAACGCGGCGATGCCCAGACACCATTGAACGGTTCCACCCCGAACCCGCTGCTTCGTCCGTCTTTCCCCGACGCGAAGCAGAACCCCGGCGAACCTGCGGCAACTCCCGCGTCCGCAGGTTCGCCATCTTCTGACGATGGTCTTCTCAAGGGGCCGTTTGAAGCGGATGTCAGGGATGAGGGCAAAGAGGGTGTCTCATATGGTTTGCATGTCAGTTCCTGGTCCAGCTCAGAAAAGGCGGCTGCCCAGTGCGTCATTTTGCGAGAAAAAGGGTTTGAGACGTGGATCAATTCCATTGATCTTGGTCCCAAGGGCACATGGTATCGCGTGTTGGTGGGACGTTTCGACTCGATAGCCGAGGCCCGCAGGGAGCGGGATGACGTACTTGTGCTTTTGAACGTGGATCGTGCTCCGGTGTTGGAGCGTGATTTGGCTGCTGTTGCGGATGCAGGGTTGTAAATGACACGGCATGGGTTGCAAAAGCGGATTGTGTTGTGACAACCGGAAAAGGAGTCGGGAAATGCGGTCTCATTGGCAGACAGGAGAAGTCTGTTCGGTCTGAGGAGCGACCAACGGCTGACGCCCTTTGCTTTTCAAGTGGATTTCACTATATTCCATTTGGAAACTGGCTAAAAGCCAGGGCCTTGAGCCAGTTGGGGAGACCGTATTTGGAAACAGAAACCATCACTCGTTTTCGGGTTCTTGCCGTGGACCATGATCCGTCCATGCTCACGCTGTATCGCGATATCCTGTGCTATGAGAGTGCCGAGCCATCGGCCTTGGAAGCACTGTTTGGCGACGACGTGCAACTGCCGTCTCCCGAAGAGATCAACGAAGAGTCGGGTAAACCCGTCTTTGAAGTGGTACAGACCTCGTCGGCCACCGAAGGGTTGTACGCCATGGCGGATGCCCTGAAGCAGGGCGAGCCTTTTGCCATCGCCTTGATCGACATCCAGTTGTCCAAGGATGAGGATTCATTGCTTGGGCTGGATGTTGCGGCGAAAATTCGTGCCGTCGATCCCAATCTGGAAATTGTCTTGTTGTCGGCCATGCATGAAATCCCTTTGAAGGAAATCAATCGACGTGTGCCCCCGCCCGAAAAACTCCTTTTTGTCCAGAAGCCGTTTCGTGCCCCGGAGTTGAAGCAGCTTTCCATGTCGCTGAGTTCCAAGTGGGACGTGGAGAATCGGCTGCGTGATCTCAACGCGACTCTGGCGGTCAAGGTCGAGGCCCGTACCGCCGAATTGAATGCGGTCAACCATCGTCTTCGATTGGACATCTCCAAACGTGCCGCCGTGCTTCGTGAATTGCAGTCCAGTGAACGACGATATCGGCTTTTGTTCGAGAAGGATATTACTGGCAACTTTGCGGCGGACAGTGGCGGGGTGATTCTCGACTGCAATGCCGCCTTTGCCAACCTGTTCGGCTTTGCGTCTCCCGAGGAGGCCTCCGGTTCCAACGTGTTCACGTTGTGGGAGGGGATGGAGGCATCCGAATCCCTTCACGAGCTGCTTGTCGGCGTTGGCCGACTGGCCAATCATGAGGTTGTTTTTCATAGGGATTCCCTTCGGCGGCATTTATTGGTCAGTTGTGACACCGTGCCCAATTCTCATGGCGATGTGCAGGAATATCGGGGCTATCTTTTTGATATTTCAGAGCCAAAGCGGTTGGAGGATCAACTCCGCCAGTCGCAGAAAATGGAGGCCCTGGGCACATTGGCCGGTGGAATCGCCCATGATTTCAACAATATTCTTGGCGTGATTCTGGGCTATTCAGAAATTATCGAATCAAGAGCCGAAGCCGGGTCCGGGCTTGAGCGACGCGTCAAGGAGATTGCCCGGGCGGGCAAGCGGGCACGGGATTTGGTGACGCAGATTCTGAATTTTTCGCGGCAGGGCCCGCAGGAGCGGCACGCCATGACGCTCACTCCCTTGATAAAGGAAGCACTCAAATTGCTCCGATCTTCGGTGCCGTCAAATGTGGAGATCATTACCCGCATCAAGACCGATCAGGATCATGTGATGGCCGATCCAACGCAGATTCATCAAATCATGTTGAATTTGTGTGGGAACGCATCCTTTGCCATGCAGGGCAGAGGCGGGACGTTGACGGTTACGTTGGCCGATGTTTTTGATTCGGATGCTGTGGTCCCGCCGGTTGGTTTGGGCAAACCGGAACGTTTTGTGCGGTTGACTGTCGCCGATACGGGACCGGGCATTGATCCGCAGTTGATTGACCGTATTTTCGATCCGTTTTTTACGACAAAACAACATGGGGAAGGCACGGGAATGGGGCTGGCCATGGTGCATGGTATCGTCAAGCAGCATGACGGGTATCTTGAGCTCGAAAACAATCCGGGCCATGGAGTGGCTTTTCACATATTTTTGCCCAAGAGTTCGGACATTGGACACGCGACTGTCGAGGCTCCGGTCGATCTGGTCTTTCGCGAAGGGCGCATTTTATTTGTTGATGATGAAAAACCGCTCATTGATATTGGTCGGGAAATGCTTGAATCCTGCGGGTTTGAGGTGGTGACCCGAACATCCAGCATTGAGGCGTTGGAGGCTTTCAGGCATCGATCGAATGATTTTGATTTGGTTATTACCGATCAAGCCATGCCCAACATGACCGGCATGGAGTTTGCCAGAGAGGTGCTCAAATTGCGGCCAAATACGCCGATTATTTTGTGCACCGGATTTTCGGATGCTGTTTCATATGATCGTTTGCGTGACATCGGTGTTGGTGATTTCATCATGAAGCCGATTTTGAAGCATGATCTTATTGCGGCGATGAGTCGGCTTTTGGCGAAAGAGTAATTGAAGGATGCCGCTTGCAGCGGTGATGCTTTTCTTGGAGAGAAGAGAAGAGAAGAGAAGAAAAAGATGCGCCTTTGGCGCGGAGCCAGGGTGGGTGCTGCGCACCCGAACCACTTCCATGCCCTCCCGGCGGGGGCCGTTTTTTTGTTGGCGCAGATTGTAATCTCAAACTTAACACTTTCGGGGGGGGGAGTTCCCAAAATGAATGTCCCATGAAAATGTTGTCCTATCACTAAAACTCCACAACGGAGGGACAACACCACATGGGACACAAACAGCTTAAC
>NZ_WUEH01000028.1 GCF_010468615.1 Pseudodesulfovibrio sp. JC047
CTGCTGCCTTGGTCCAATAACCTCTCTATAATTTCTCTCTTCTCTCGGTTAAGCTGTTTGTGTCCCATGTGGTGTTGTCCCTCCGTTGTGGAGTTTTAGTGTTAGGACAACATTTTCATGGGACATTCATTTTGGGAACTCCCCCCCCCCGAAAGTGTTAAGTTTGAGATTACAATCTGCGCCAAACAAAAAGCAGGTCGCTGTAAGGGCGAAACCTTTGGAATAATTTTGAAAGACTCCCCACCGCGAAGCGCGCATACCCAAATAAAACCGAAAAACCTGCCTTCCTCTTCCCTCTTCAAAAAAAAGGAAAAAAAGAGTACCCCTCCCCCATGAGCTACCTCAAAGAATTCAAGGCTGCGGCTTCTCGCACCAAAAAACTCAATCTCGATGAAATTTCAATCAATCCAACATCTTTTCCGATTGATCGAACTGTCCTGAACGCCGTGGAAGAAACCGGGCATATTCCCTTTGCCGAACGGGCTGGTAAAACACTGTCTGTCAACTTTGGCATGTTCCATATGCTCAGCACCAAATTTCACATTCCCGGTGCCATACTGACGATGGGAAATGTCGCACGCAACGGCGAACCGCTATTGCCTGTCACACCGACCCATTTCAAAAAAATGGTCACGGAAAAAACTGGGGAAAACGCGCTGGGAAGCTATCACATCTGGCCCCCCCCCCTGGAGGAGTCATCCTTGACCATGTGATGCCGTCCATGCTGCGTGACGAAAAGGATATCGACATTAATCCCGCCATCCCCGCCGAACGGTATTTCTACGGCAATGCCGACGAACTCTCGCATGGAGTGACATACCACCCTATGATTCTGGGATTGGAATTTCTCATCGCCTCAGACACCATCGACCGCGAGGCCATGGAGTATCTCATGGGCAAAAAATTCCCGAAACAATACGAATAAAAGAACAGATCAGTTCATCAACTCACGCAACCAAACCTGAAAAGCCGGCTCCACTTCGTCGGGGACTCGCACCAAATCAGGCCGGGTCCGGACAAAAATGACTTGTATAGTCGAACCAGGACGGTATCGTGTCCATAAACTATTGGGAAGTCGAGCCGTTGTGACCCGCGCAAAACCGTCGGGGTCGACATATTTGTACTCGACTAAAAGTCGCGTATCAGGCATATCAACCGCGTTGTCACTGCTCACAGCGAGCACCAAACCGGAGGTCAACTCCTCCCCGAACAATCGGGCACGCTCCTCACGCAAAATATCGTAAGGAATTGAATAGAAAGCCCAGACAAGACAACCGATGATGACTGTTCCCAAAACACATCGGAAAAGTCTTTGTTGTGGAGTGCGCTTTTTGAAATGAGACACATAGATCATGCCCCAAGATACATGGGAAAGAACACTGGGGCAAGCACGCGAAGAAAAGCCAGAATCCATCAACCGCTCTTGCCAATTCATTGGCTCCAGCGTATTTTGACGAAAGACAAACTCGATGTTTGAAATTGGATAAAACGTATTATGAACTGCAATATCAATGAAATAGAAAAAAGCATCCAACGCATGACTGCTGTTGTTCGTCAGGAGCAAGCGCACTGGACGGCTCGGAGCTTCGGTCAGGAAACTGATCCCAAACTCCGCCCTAGAGGATGGTGGGTTCTAGCCTGCGGCGAACCGCTTGATGACGATTCCTTCGACAACAGGGAAGAATCGCGACAACGACTGCTGGATGCAACGGATCAATCCGGAGTGATCTTGCCGGAAAACATCTGGGTCTGGGACGAAACAGGCATGGCCCAGCTGGTCATCACAACAGTGCCAACCCTGGAACGGGCACAAACGTTGGCACAAAGGCTTCGGCGCAAGGGACTGAATATCCGCGTCAAGCGAGAAACTTTTTAATCACGAAAAAGCCCCGGAAAAATCCGGGGCTTTTTTCGTGGCATACCCGATCAAAAAAAAGCACTCCCCAAAGACCAACAGAGCCTCTATCAATCCTGGTCAGGAAGATACGGAGTCAATTCAGACACGGCTTCAAAAAGAAAATGGTCCACTAAAAAACAAAACATATGACCTGCCGCGATGTGAATTTCCTGAATGATAGCGGTCTCTCCAGAAGGTACCGTCACCAGAAAATCCGAAACCGAGGCCATCTCAGCACCACTTTGCCCTGTCAGGCCCACAGTCACGATGTCGTTGCGCTTGGCTTCTCGCATGGCCCGAATGACATTGGTGCTGGTCCCGGAGGTGGAAAATCCAACCAACATGTCTCCGGCACGGCCAAGCGCGGATAATTGTTTGGAAAAGACTTCGTCAAAACTGTAGTCGTTGGCAATGGCCGTCAAAGCGGATGTGTCGGTCGTCAAAGCCAAACCGGGCAATGCCGGTCGCTCCAGTTTGATCCGATTGGTAAACTCGGCCGCCAGATGTTGACTGTCAGCGGCACTGCCACCATTTCCACAAAACATGATCTTGCCACCACCAGCCAAACAGACGGCCATGGCCCGCGAAATTTCGACAATCAATTCGGCCTTGGTGTCAAAAAAGGCCTTGCGAGCGGCCAATCCGGCTGAAGAATGATCCATGACTTTTTTCAAAGCGGCTTCAGACATATATTTCTCCCTCTTCAATCGTGCAGTAGGTATCCAATGTATAAAAAAACATATACTGAAGCAACCCAACGCCGACAAGCCCGAATTCGCCCATTTGAAAAGACTTTTATTCGGGCCGCTTTTACGGTACAGCCCATCACTGTATGATGGACGAATACGACATGCCCATCGTGGTCAAACGTTACCCCAAAGAATAAGGCACCATATATGACTGAATCCAAAGAAAGCACTGTTAGACTGCTTATTACCTGCCCGGACCAGCCGGGCATTGTTGCCGCTGTCAGCGGCTACCTGCATAAGAAAAATGCCAACATCATCCACTCGAATCAGCATTCGACCGATCCTGAAGGCGGTCGGTTCTTCATGCGCAACGAGTTCTTTCTGCCCGGCCTGGACAGCACTGGCCTGGACGCGCTTCGTGACGAATTCGAAGAGGAAGTTGCCAGTAATTTCATTATGGATTGGACACTGAATCCAGTCTGGACTCCAAAAAAAATGGTCATCCTCTGCTCCAAGGTTGATCACGCCCTCATGGAACTTTTGTGGCGGTGGAAACGGGGGGATCTCGATTGCGACATCGCCATGGTCATCTCCAATCATCCAAACCTGCGAGAGGCGATCGAACATTTTGGCGTGCCCTTTCATCACGTCCCTGTCGGTCCCACCCTGCGAGACAAAGTCATGGCCGAAGACGCCATGATGGAACTCATGGGCGAACATGTGGACCTCATTGTCCTTGCCCGATACATGCAAATCCTGACTGCGGATTTCGTCACCAAATACAAGAATCAGGTCATCAACATCCATCACTCGTTCCTGCCCGCCTTTGTCGGAGCCGATCCCTACAGACGAGCATTTGAACGCGGTGTCAAACTGATCGGTGCCACCGCGCACTACGTCACGGCGCAACTCGATGAAGGGCCTATTATTGAACAGGATGTGATCCGGGTGACCCACAGTCATGATCTGGATGATCTGAAACGGTTGGGTGGAGACATTGAACGCCACGTTCTTGCCAGAGCCGTCAAATGGCATCTGGAGGACCGGGTCATCGTGGATGGCAACAAAACCATTGTTTTCAATCGATAAAACAAATGGATAAGGCCCTCACACAACCGTGTGAGGGCCTTATCACATGAATCAAAAGACCTACACAGCCTTTGAAATACCGTACTTCGTTAATATCTCGGCGAGCTTGGCGGACATATTTGTGGTCGTTCTCGACACGAGTTCCAAATTTATCAAGACCATGATGTCCACGCGAAACACCGCCTGTGTCCACAATTCTCTCAGTCCCTTTTGCAACTCCGGCTCCAGACTGAGCATGGTCATGGATTCCTGCAACTGACTGGCGTTCTTCGGTTTGAACAATAACGTCCCGTCACGGGTCACGTCATTTCCGAACAACTTTTTTTTCCTGATTTTCGACATCCCAGGCAAAAGATCAACAACGGCAGCAGCGACTCGTCGGGCACGCCCGGTCCGAACCTGAATTTTACTGCCCTCATCCCGGCCACATTCCTTGAGGATATGGATGGTATGATTCTCCAACATGAAAAACAACAATTTCTCCAAAACCGGAATGGAAAAATCCTTTTTCAGGGGCAAAAGGCCCTTCATCTGATCCGGAACAAATGCGTCCAACGCCTTGAACAGATGATCGCCAGTCACGCCGATGGCAATGGCGGCCCCCACCCCGAGACCAATCAACTGATCCAACACAAACTGAAAATGTACTTGCTCCCGTTGTGCGTCTTCCGCACGAGATGACGGCGCGGCATTCGGATCAGCCCTGAGAGCTCTGGCCACGGCAATCCGTTCCGTATATTTTATCTCGAATTCCAGACTCACGGGATCGACACAGGCAACACGGGCAGCGAGAAGCAACTCTTCTGCCGTCAACTGCTTGAATTGCGACAGTCCCGACACTCCCTTGACAAGCATCGCCTGGACCATCTTGGCGCGTTGTTGTGCCTCCTGCTGCTCGAACGTGGCCACATACCCGTTTTGAATACGGGTTTTTTCAATGCGTTGATCCGTTGGATTGAGTTTCGACAAAATATCGTCAAACAAGAATCGGATGACTAAAAAAGACCGTTCCTTGGAAATCTCATACTTGCCGCCTTCGAGAATTTCCCGGTGGGCCTCTTCGACACGACCCGCGATAAACTGCTCGACAAAGGCATTCCAGAACCCTTGATTAAGTTCATACTTTTCAATAAGCGAGCTGTATTCCTGCAAAGCAGCCTGGCCGAAATACCGCAACACTATTTCCTCGAAATCATCGGTAATCAGGGCAATGGCATACACAATGCCTTGGACGCATTTCAACAGGACAGCCTCAATATTCAAGAGCTGCGTCTGCAATGTCGCAACACGGTCTGTGTCTCCGGCAATGGCCGCTTTCTCAAAATGTGCCAGCAAAACAATAAAATTGGCAACGTGAGTATGAACGAACTCATAGCCGGGATGACCGACACGACCACACAACAACGTGACCACACTCTTTTGTTGTGCGGGCAGCATGGGATATTCGCTGAGTGCGGCCCGGTTAAGCCTCGTCAGCTCTCGCAACATTTCCTGTTCCAGGACCTCACGCAGGGCAGACCGCTCCTTCAAGGCCCGCAGTCGATTCTGGTACGCGGCCAGGCGTTTCCCTCTTTCAGGCCGTTCCCTGCCGCTATGAGATGCTCTTTTCATGATGTTCGATCGCCCTTACTCGTCATTCAATTGCCAGAAACCCTATGACAACTCTCAGTTTTTTGCAAAATATAATATGCAATATGCCAAATGGAAACAAAAAGGCCGCAGACATGATTCCCCTTGACCTTCCACTGGAGACACGCGATAAAAAACTGTGATTACTTGTACCAGATGTGGACAAAAAAACTGCAGCGACGCCCTGTATTGCACTCGATGCAACAAGAAACTCCAGTCAGCCCCTCCCTCAAAAGGATGCACGCCACCAGCTCCAGGCCTTTTGCGCTCGTTCAAGCAGCAAGAACTGCCGCACGACACATGGCGTTCCATCAAGCGAATGATCGAGGCGTGGGTCTATATTCTTGTCCTTATCGCCACCAGTGGTGGATGCGCATACACGCAAACATGGTGGCCGATCTATCCCGTTGTCGGGATACTCGGTATCCTGCTCTGGTTCCGCCGGGTGTGATTCGCCACAAGAAAAGGCCTCGCACCATGTGGAGGCCTTTCGGATCAAATTCATTGCACATTGGCTATTGCGCTGGCGGGGCTTCTTTTGCTGAAACACCGTCCTCAGTCGAAGTCTCCACATCCAAGGCCCTGCGCAAATCTTCTTCAAGCAGGTCCGGAACGGGTCGATCCCAAAATTTTTCATCCAATTTTTCTTCAACGGTCTTTTCGGAACAACACACGATCGGCGGAGCATTCCGACACTCTGGCGTGGTAAACTTGACCACCGCACATTTGGATGTCGTATCAAATTCGTAGGGAATCGTCTGCGTCAACGTCAAAAACTCCTTCCCCTGAATACGAATCTTGCTGTTGGAAATACCGACCACAAAACGACTTTCCTGCCGTGCGTAAAAAACGGAAAAAAGATATATATTCTTTCGGACCCGTGCCACATAATTGATTTCCAGAGGATCTTTGCACAAAGCCCGCGCCAAGACTTTCTTGCCCAGACAGATATCCATATCCTCGTAATCCGAAGCCCACACCGATCCAGTGGTCATTCCGAGAAGCGCAATGGTCGTGATAATGAAAAGAGCACGTCGCATGGTCTGTCCTTCCTCGCTATCCGAAATCGAGAAACATCTGGAATCCATCAGGATCTCTGGTTTCGCATTTTTCCTTACAGCCACAGCACTGGTAGTGGCCATTCTTGAGATACCACTCGGCCTTCCACGAGCAATCACAGTTGAAATACTCGTACACCGAAGCGTCTACCGCGCCTCGATAGCGGGTGTACCCTTTCCGTTTGATTTCTTCCTTAAATTTCATTGTCCTTTCTCTGGCTAGAAACAAAATTGAGCCAGACACCCTGTACACCGGCTCACTTCAATTTGCAAAACCCATTCCGAGGCAAAAATTGCCCGAGTCATCGATCAACTCGTTTTGGGCGGAATGAGCAACGACGCGAAAAAAGTCACTGATGCGACCGCAATAATGGCCGCTCCCGACGAGACATTCATCGTATACGAAACCCACAGTCCTACCAACGTGAAAAAGGTACTCAAAAGCCCAGCCAAAACCATCATCAGCGCAAGAGATCGAGTGCGTCGCTCTGCCATGAACGGCGGAATCGTCAACAAGGCAATGACCAGAATCAGTCCGACCACACGAATGATCATGACCACGCACAATCCGACCATGACAATAAGCAAACAATACAGAAAATCGACCGGAACCCCTCGCGAACGAGCAAATTCCTCATCGAAACTCATGACCAAAAATCCCCGATAAAAGACCAGGACAAGGCCCAAGACCACACAGGCCAACCCGGCCATGATCCACAAATCTTGCCGGGGAACGGCCAGAATCGAACCAAAAAGATAACTCATCAGGTCCACATTGTACCCGGGGGTCAGGTCGAGCAGGATGATTCCCAAGGCCATGCCCGAGGCCCACAGCACGCCGATGACCGTATCCACCCGCTCTCGCGCCCGCAGTGTCACCAATGCCATGATCATGGCCATGCACGCGGTAAATGCCGCAGTGACAGGCAGGACCGGCAACCCAAGCAAAAAGGCCAGCCCGACTCCTCCGTAGGAAGCATGAGCAATCCCGCCCGAAATGAAAACCATGCGGTTGACCACAACCAGTGACCCGATGATACCACAAATAAGACTGGCCAGCAGTCCGGCAATCAAGGCGTTCTGCATAAATTCAAAACCAAGAATATCCATTATGCGTCCTCGCCCTTCTCTGCGTCCTGAAGATCGTGTGCCCCAAGCACCCGGTGCGGAACATGCCCGTGTGTCACCAATTCAACAGGACAGCATTCATGATCGGTGTCTCCATACGACATCTTGAACATGTCGCCAGTCACAACCGGAGCGTCATGAAAGTGCAAAGTTTTATTCACACAGGCCACGGACTTGACGCCCGACGCCAGGGAAGAAATATCATGACTGACCATAATGACAGTCATTTCCTCATTCAATTCGGCCAACAATCGAAGCAACGAATAGCGACTGGATGAATCCACACTCGCCGTGGGTTCATCCAGCAAAAGCAACTCCGGGTCATCCACCAAGGCACGAGCAATGAACACGCGTTGTTTCTGCCCACCGGAAAGTCGGGCCAAATTTCGAGAGGCAAAATCCTGCATATTGACACGGGCCAAGGCCTGCCGGGCTTTTTCCCGAGTTTCTCCGAGATGAAAAATACCGGCAATACCACTGAATCCGGGTTTAACCAGCCCCATGCAGACCGCATCGAGCACAGTGATGGGAAACGATTGTCCCACATGCGTGTGTTGTGGCAGGTACCCGATTCGCCCGCCAGCCTCTCCCGGAGGAAGCCCGAGGACATGGATTGATCCCGCAGTCGGCTTGAGCAGCCCGATCATGAGTTTAAGCAAAGTGGACTTACCGCCACCATTCGGCCCCAGCACAGCCAGGTAATCGCCGCGTTCAATTCGCAGCGTAACATCTTCCAAAATGGGAATACCACCAATAGAATAGGTCAATCCCTTTATTTGAACAACAGGTTCAACCACATATGACTCCTGTATTATGGACTCTCGACGTGGGGAACCCTATCACAACCCCGGAACCCATGTCACCCACGCCACCCCCATCAGAAAAAGAAGGCAACAAGGGCCAAAAGACCGTTCACTCAAGGTTAGACGCCATTTCAAGGCAATGAACAAGACCGATCGGATTGCATCTTCTGAGAAAAAGCCACCGCGCAAACAGATTTCCCCCTTGCAGGACGAACGAGTGCCATCTATGCTCCCGCAAACACCCGAGGTTCACATGTTGCATTACCGACCACTTCTCCTTCTCTTCTCAATCATCCTGCTGTTGCCGGCGACAGCTCACAGCACGGACCTCGACACCATGATCGGCCAGATGCTCATGGCCGGTTTTCGGGGAACCTCGGTGGAGGCAACCAGTCCGATTGTTCAAGATATCAAAAACCGACATCTCGGCGGAGTCGTTCTCTTTGACCGCGATGTGGAACTGGGCACGACCGGACGCAACATCACGTCCCCCGAACAGGTCAAGAAGCTCAACCGCCAGCTCCAATCCTTCGCAGCCATCCCGCTTTTCATTGCAGTGGATCAGGAAGGCGGCCGCGTGCAGCGACTCAATGAATCCACCGGATTTCATACCACACCGTCGGCTCAGGCCATTTGCGCGTCCGGCGAATTCAAGGTCCGCACCGCAGGGTACATGACCGGCATGAACCTGTCGGCCAATGGCTTCAATCTGGATTTCGCCCCGGTCGTGGACGTCAACAGCAACCCTGAATCCCCGGCCATCGGTGCCATGGGACGAAGTTTTTCCGCAGACCCGGGCATGGTCACCCGGTGCGCCGAAATCTTTGCCGGTGAACTCAAACGAAGCGGCGTGCTTTCCTGTCTCAAACATTTTCCGGGACACGGATCAGCTGGAACAGACAGCCACGCAGGACTGCCGGACATCACCACCACCTGGACCGACGCCGAATTGATTCCATACCGGGAACTGATCGCCAAGAATGTCCCGTCACTCATCATGACCGGGCACCTTTTCAACGCCACGCTGGACCCGACATATCCGGCCACCCTCTCAAAAAAGATCATCACAGGACTGTTGCGCACGGACCTCGGCTATGACGGTGTCATCATCACCGATGACATGAACATGAAGGCCATCACCACTCATTTCAGCCAGAAAGAGGCCATTTTACTGGCGATAGAAGCAGGGGCGGACATCCTGCTCTTCGGCAACAACCTGCACTATGATCCGGATATCGTGAAAACCGCCCACGCCATCATCAAGAAACTGGTCACTGACAAAGCACTTTCACGCCGTCGAATCGAACAATCATATGACCGGATACAGCAGCTCAAGGAACAACTTTCCTAAAACGACTGATTCAACATGGCCCAGACATTGGCCCCTTCGGCACTCCCTGCCACATCAAGCCGAAGCACGGAATTCAGAATCATCGCACGCAGCCCGACCCCGGCGGAAAACTTCATGTCCTGATGCAATATTCGGGGATTCCAATAGGGGGCAACTCGCCCGACTTCGGCAAAGGGCACCACTTCCCACCATTTGAACCAGGTAAATGTTCCGAGCGGATTCCATTTGGGCATGACACGGTACTCAACGGCGTAGTTAATGGCCGCCTTGTCGTGAAAACGGTAAAAAGGATAGCCTCGCTGGTGCGTATATCCGCCCAAAGCCGCCCCCATGAAATAGGGAGAATTCCCTGTCACGGTGCCATCGGCATGGGTATTCCAACTCGGAGTATCAACCGTCCAGAAATTCAGTGCCACCACCTGTTTGGCAAACCATGATGACGCCCCCAGATTCCAATACGAACTGAAATCCAGTTCCACGCCTGTCCAGGAGTCGCTTTTTCCGGCATCAATCCCCTGATACAATCGAAGCATAGTCGTACTGCCCTCGGACGGGTCATACGTAAAATCGCTGTTGTCATATTCGAAGGTGAACCGAAAACCGCCGGTTTCAATATCGGTATTAGGCGAAACCGAATCACGGTACCACCGATGACGATAATAGGGCTTTATTTTGAAATAGCTGCGTCCGCTCACAGAGGGATCGAACTCCCCTGCGTACAGACTTCCTTTTGTCAAAATTCCCTTGTCAGTGGTGTACGTATGGATGAGTTCATCGCCAAACGGTCCCCATGGCATGACATAGGTCAACTCTCCTTCGAGCCATTGATCCCAGCCGTGCCCTTTGTACAGATCATGTTTGCCTGAATTGTTATCCGCTGCCCCGCCACCTGAAGCATAGGACACCATATTCCCATACGACGAATCAAACCCGTGCACCATGAGGAACAACCGCTTAGCAAACGGAAGCTGAAAATCCGTCAGATTGAGATAGATGGCATCGGTCCGATCAAAGGTCTTCCACGCCGCACCACCAATAATGGCCTGCTCCTGCGGCCAGCCACTGTATGTCGCGCCCACGCCCACCCCTGAACCAGAGGCTTCTGTCTTGAATCCAAACGGCACAACAAGCAATCGCGGTCCTTCATGCGGATCCGAGACATCATGCACCATCTTGAAGGCAGCACTCCACCGTGGCAGCCCCAGAACAAGAGCCACGCACAACAAAACACCGATTATAATCGGAAATCGAGTCATCACTCCCGAGTGGAAAACTTCGAAATTTTCCCATCCGAGGCGATTAACAACAGTGAACCGTCCTTGAACTTCACCGTCTGTGGTTCAGCCAACGAACGGAAAAAACGCACTTCCTGATCATTGATGGCGTCGACACAGGCCCGCATGGTCGCGGCCATGGGACCAAATGAGACAACATCTCCTTCAAGGGTGTATGAGCCATGATAGGAATTGCAGCCACCAAAGCCGTCCACAACGCCCTTTTCCCCAAATTCGATGGAAGAATGGGTCATGTCGATACCCGGCTTGCCAGCAATCATTTCAGCGACCCAGACCGTGCCCGTCAACTGGGTCATGATGTCATCACCGCTCTCTTGTTTGGCACACCCGGAAACCAGCAGCCCCAAGACACACATCGCCAAAAGCAGTTTTACCCACATGGTTCGCACAGCAGACTCCTTGTCGGTTTACCAGAACAATCCGCCGCCACCCGTGGTAAAGACCATGGGTTGGGACTGGTCCACACTGAACAACTCCAACGTCTCCTCGTCCACTCTGACCTTGTTGATCGTGGCCAAAAACGTCAGGTAGGTGTACTCCTGTTCCCCCAGAGCCGCACCACACGCCTTGCGCGTCGAGGCCAAGGGTCCAAAGGACAGCGAGTCGCCGTCAAGGGTGTATGTTCCCTTGAAGGTGTTGCACCCACCAAATCCCTGCACGGTGCCATCGGCAGCGAACTTCAAAGTCAAGGGGGTGTCGGATTGAACCTCTCTTGCAAACAGATTTTGCAGATTCCAGACCTTCCCGACCAATGCACTTTCCAGGGTTTGTTGATCCAGAGCTGGCGCGTCTTCATGCGAACCACAGCCGAACACCCCGAAAACCAACCCCATCATCAAAAGACAACACCCATATTTTTCCCATTGCATCATGTTTTTCTCCTTGCATGTCATTCCCCAAAACTATCAGGCAGTCGCGCTCGAAGCAAGATACAAAGGACAGAACCCCGACGCATCACTGCGCCGGGGCCTGTTTTCAAACACTGGAGAAACTTTGATCGCGAATTATTCCTCGATGGTCGGACACGCCTTGAGGGCTTCTTCGATATCACGCTGCGGCAATTCGAAATTGGTCAGCAAGCCCTGATTAAAGGCATCGTATGACGCCAGATCAAGCATTCCATGGCCAGAATACAAGAAAACGATCACATCATCAGGACCGGCGGTCTTGGCGGCTTCAATGGCCCCCTTGATCGCGTGGGACGTCTCGGGCGCAGGCAAGAATCCTTCGGTTTCAAGAAACAGCTTAGCCGCTTCAAAACACTCGGTCTGGAAATAGGCCACCGGCTCGGTCAATCCCTCGTCCACGATGTTGCAAACGATGGGGGCATCGCCATGATAGCGCAACCCTCCGGCATGAATGGGCGCGGGCATGAAATCATGGCCAAGCGTGTGCATCTTGACCAATGGCGTCAACCGGGCCATATCACCGAAATCATACCGATATTCACCTCGCGTCAACGTGGGGCACGCCTTGGGTTCAACCGGGATGAAACGGACCGGATCACCAGCCAGTTTTTCAGGCAAAAACGGCAGGACCAGCCCACCAAAGTTCGAACCACCACCCACGCATCCAACGAGATGTGTGACCTTTTCGTCGATCATCTCAAGCTGTTTCTTGACCTCCAGCCCGGTAATGGTCTGATGGATCAAAACATGGTTCAGCACTGAACCAAGCGCGTATTTGGTGTTGTCATGCGTGGCCGCATCTTCCACGGCCTCGGAAATGGCCAGCCCGAGACTGCCCTTGCAATCGGGATCTTTTGCCAGCATTTCCCGACCAGTCCGGGTTTCTTCCGAAGGCGAGGCAAAAATGGTTCCGCCATAGGTGTTGATGAGCATCTTCCGATACGGCTTCATCTCGTAGCTCACCTTGACCATGTACACGACGCATTCCATGTCATACTGGGAACAGGCAAAAGACAGGGCCGTTCCCCATTGCCCCGCGCCCGTTTCCGTGGCCAATCGTTCAACCCCTTCCAGCTTGTTGTAATAGGCCTGCGGCACAGCCGTATTTGGCTTGTGCGACCCTGCCGGAGACCCGGACTCGTCCTTGTAATAGATCTTGCATTTGGCACCAATAGCCCGTTCCAGCCTATCGGCCCGAACCAGCGGCGACGGCCGCCAGAGCTTGTACACATCGAGCACGGCTTCCGGGATATCGATGAAACGCTCCTGACTCATTTCCTGAGCAATCAGGGAATCAGGAAAAATGGGGGCCAACATTTCGGGAGTGAGGGGTTCCATGGTTTCCGGGTTCAAGGGCGGAGCCATGGGGGTGGGCAGATCCGGCATGGGGTTATACCATTGGGTCGGCATCTGGTCCTGGGGCAAAAAGATTTTTTTCAACATGAAAAGTCCTCCGAACAGTTGAGAGAGCTGTCTCGAAAACACGCGGATTTTCCGGCTTTTTCCGATGACAATCGTTCATAAAAAAACCACTGGCGTCGTTCCCAGCGGCTTCATCTGATTCTCAAACTGCGTCCACAAACTTCCGTTCCCCCACAGGGCAACGGAAAAGCTTCAGTACGCGCTTAAGAATCAGGCCGCTTGACGTTACGCCACCCGCGTCCACAAAAGTATGTATGAGAAATGGGTGAATTCATGGGAAGAGAAATACGACGATTGTTTTAAACAAGTCAAGAAAAGGCCTTTTCACAGCACACTGACGACGCCCGAAAAAACAGACCATTGAAATATTGGTATATTTTTTTCACACAGAGCTATCCACGATATCACGGGCCGACCAAAACAAAAAAACCGGCGCCTCAATCAGACATGCCAAGCACCAACTCCGGCAGAATATCCTCGGCCTTTCCGTGCAAAGCAAAATCCATCAGTCCGGTATTCGGGGTCGGTTCACTATTGATTTCAATGGTGACGGCCCCGTGATCCTTGGCCAACTGATAAAAAGACGCCGCAGGTTGCACCAGATTCGACGTGCCGATGGACAAGAAAATATCTGCGGAACTGATTGCCTCGATAGCGACTTTCAACACGCCCGGCACCAAAGGCTCTCCAAACCAGACCACTCCTGGCCTGAGCAGATGCCCACACACGGGACACACGGGCATGTCCGGCAATGACGATCTATCTTCCCTGGCGTAGGTACAGACCGAACACTGCACCCGCCACAAACTGCCATGCATTTCCATGAGTCGATGGCTCCCGGCCTGAGTGTGCAATCCATCCACATTCTGGGTTATCAGAAGAAAATTCGGCACCTGCTTATCCATGCCAGCCAAGGCCATATGCGCCGGATTTGGTGTGCATTGCCCCACCTTTTCCCGCCGCCAATTATAGAACTCCCACACCAATTCAGGATGCTGGGAAAAAGCGTCAACCCGCGCCAAATCTTCGGGTCGCTGTTTTTTCCACAATCCATCCGGACCTCGAAATGTCGGTATTCCGCTCCCGGCAGAAACTCCAGCTCCGGTCAACGCAACAATCGAACGACTGCCATCAAGCAACGCTTTCACCATTTCCATATGTGCCCTGACCATACCAGAAACCTATCCCTAATTATCTGAATTACTTAATTTAAAATCAACATTACACACACTATCGTGGACTCGTTGCTTGCAATCTCACCGAATAAACGTCATAGTCCGAATCCGCATTTTGCGTTCATTGTGCCACTCTTTTGAACTTGGAGGCTTATTTTGGCAACAAAAACAGTATATTATATCGAAGGCGACGGCATCGGTCCCGAAGTATGGAAGGCCGGTCGTCCGGTTCTCGATGCGGCCATTGACAAGGCATACGGATCAAAAAACGCCCTTGATTGGCGGCTCTTGCTGGCCGGAGAAAAGGCCTATGCCGAAACAGGCGAGCACCTGCCCAAAGCCACCATGGACACACTCGCACAGGCCGATCTGGCCATGAAAGGACCACTCAACACCCCGGTGGGCGAAGGCTTTCGCAGCCTGAATGTCACCATGCGCCAGGCCTTTGACCTCTATGCCTGCATTCGTCCGATCAAATATTTCAAGGGAATCGAATCCCCGGTCAAGCGTCCTGATCTGGTGGACATGGTCATTTTCCGTGAAAACACCGAAGATGTCTATGCCGGCATTGAATATAAATCCGCCAGCCCGGAAGCCAAAAAGCTGATCGAATTTCTGGTGGATGAATTTGGTGCGAAAATCGACATCTCTGCCGGAATCGGCATCAAACCCATCACCCCAGCCGGGTCAAAACGACTCGTCAAAAAAGCGATTGAGTACGCTATTGCCGAAAACAAGCCATCAGTGACGCTTGTCCACAAGGGCAACATCATGAAGTACACCGAGGGCGGCTTCCGTTCCTGGGGATACGAACTTGCGGATGAAGCCTACAAGGGACAAGTGGTTCGGGAAGGCGAGGAAGGAAGCGGTGTCATCATCAAGGACCGCATCGCCGATGCCATGTTTCAAAACGCGCTCATGTATCCCGAACAATATTCCGTGCTTGCCACCACAAACCTGAACGGCGATTATATCTCCGACGCACTGGCGGCACAGGTTGGAGGTCTCGGCCTCGCTCCCGGCGTCAACATAGGTGACAAACTCGCCTTTTTCGAGCCAACCCACGGCACGGCACCGACCATTGCAGGCAAAGACATGGCCAATCCAGGTTCCCTTATTTTATCCGGAGCCATGATGCTTGAACACATCGGCTGGCACGAAGCCGCCGCTCTGATCCATCGCGCCGTTGAAAAGGCCCTGACGGACAAAAAAGTGACCGTTGACCTCGCCTCGCAAATCAGTGGTTCCACACAGGTCGGTTGCCAGGAATTTGGCGAAATCCTGTTGGCCAATCTGTAAAACTTCTTTCAAAACACCCCAAAACCGCCCGATCCTCTGATCGGGCGGTTTTTTTATGCCAAAATTATTCTTCGACGATACAGGGGTATCACTCGCGACTGGACCAGTTATTTTTACTTTTTCTTGAAAAAAGAGACAACTTCCGCTCATAAAAAATATTAGGTGTTGCCAAAATCGAGAGGGTTTACTAAATGAGAACCATGCCAGATACTGACAAAAATATACTCGTCCTGGGCGTCGGAAATATCCTGTACACGGATGAAGGCTTCGGCGTTCGAATTGCAGAGGAACTTGAGCAGAAATATGAGTTCTCTTCCAACGTGACCGTGCTTGACGGCGGCACCTTGGGGCTGCGGCTCATGGGTCCGATCATGGAAGCGGACTATCTGATTATCGTTGATATCGTCTTGAATGACGGCAATCCCGGTGATGTGTTTCGCCTGCTTGGCGAAGACCTCAACAAGGCGTGTGCCTTCAAAAACTCCATGCACCAGACCGACCTCCTTGATACACTGGCGAATTGCAGTATCATGGGAGAAGTCCCGGATGACGTTATTCTTTTCGGCATTGAACCATACAATTTCAAAGACATGTCCGCGGCGTTATCTCCCGAGCTGGCTGCCCGGGTGCCCGACGTCATTGACGTGGTTCTGAAGGAAATCAAAAACGCCGGCGGGACATATACTACCCGCACCTCGGCGAACCCAGCAACGGAGAAGATCTATGTGCCTCGCGATACCAGCCGAAATTCTTGAGATAAATGACGGTGTAGCCACCTGCAAAGTGGGTGAAGGCAACACAACAGTCCCGGCATCCATCATGCTGTTGGACGAGGACGTGACCATTGGTGATTATATCATCATTCACGCCGGGTTTGCCCTGCGCAAACTTGATCCCAAGGAGGCGGAGGAAACACTCCAAATCCTGCGCGACATGGTAGAGCTACTGGGTGGAGAAAAATATCAGCATGAAATGCTGTAATTTTGTATAAAACGCATGAAAAAGCCCGGCTTCACACTGAAGCCGGGCTTTTTTTATTTCAAATGACCAGAATCAATGACCAGCGGTTTTTGAAAACATGTTGATGACAAGCACTCCGGCAATGATCAACCCCATACCGAGCATGGCCGGAAGATCCGGTATCTGTTTATAAAAAACAACCCCGGAAATCCCAATCAAGACAATACCGACCCCAGACCAGATCGCATAGGCGACACCGACCGGCACGGTATGAAGCACCAGACTCAAAAAATAAAATGAAGAGCAATAGCCAATCATGCACATGAGGCTTGGCCAGAATCGCGAAAATCCTTTGGCTGCGGGCAAAAAGGATGTCCCGAAGACTTCCGAGACAATCGCTATTCCCAAATATACATATCCCATAACAAACCCTATTCCTTACAATCCCTTCCGAGCCTTTTTTCCGGGCATGAACGATGACCGGAGAAAACTCGGACTCACAAATGAAAACGGTCGGTGAACCACGGTATCGGGCAAAATATGATACCATCGATATCCAAGTTTTCGAAAATACGAACGTGCCCGGTCATAATGTCCTGATTCCCGAGCGGCATGAAGCGCGGCATCACGCTGGCACCGAGAACGAGCCAAGGGTTCCATCAACCGCTCATTGAACCCGTATTTCAGCAACATTCCCTTTATTCGTCTGTATTCCCGATGTCGCGAAACACCGTCGGCCATGGCGAAAAGGGCCACAATAAGCCACCCTCCTCCCCAACATCCAAAAAGAACGGCCCGAGGAATATCACCGGCATTCCAATGCAGTAATCCAGCTCCCTTCAGGCCAAACGCAAAAAGCAGAGACGCCACCCCGGTCATATACGGCCAGGGAGCAGCGCGAACAAATCGCATGATGTGCAGCAGTCTGTTGAACATCCCCACTCCTTATTCTGTTCACGTTCTATCCGAGGTTTTTGGAGGGGTCAATCACACACTTTTCCTCAAAAATAATAAATACTATATTATATCAAATATTTAAACAGCAGACACAACTCTGAACGACGTCATTGGAAAAGCATAAAAGCCCATAACGACTATTCTTTCTCACATCACGCTTCCTCACCCATCATAGCCTCCATAAAAATAACAAAAAAAGGGCTCACACGCGATTCTCCGAGTCAACTGACTCGACAAAAAGAGTCCCGCCCCCTCAGTCTCACCCATAAAAAAAGAGAGCCTGGATAATCCAGGCTCTCCATACATTCGTTCGAGTCTGTAGAGACTACAGGACGCGGAACTTCTTGACGTTACCAGTCTTGTTGTCAATGACGTGCACACCACAGGCGATGCAGGGGTCATAGGAGTGGACGGTACGCAAGATTTCGACAGGACGTTCAGGATCGGCGATCGGCGTGTTATCCAACAACGCTTCTTCGGTCGGTCCAGGAATGTCGTTGTCACAACGGGGACCGAGGTTCCAAGTGGACGGAACCACGAGCTGGAAGTTGTCGATCTTGCTGTCTTTAATACTCATCCAATGGCTCAGGGCACCACGGGGAGCATTGACGTAACCAACACCCTGTGCTTCGGCGGGCATGTCCCAATCCTTACAGATGTCCATGTCGCCCTTGGCGATGTTTTCTTTCAGATCATTGACCCAGTCAGCGGTCTTGAGAGCGGTCACGAGGCATTCAATACCACGAGCACCAGTCCGACCGAGAGTGGAGAACAACGCCTCAGGACCAACACCGAGTTTTTCAAGAACGAAATTCACGTACTTGACGAATTCGGGCTGACCTTTACCATAGTTGACAAGACAGGTAGCCAGGGGACCAACCTCAACGGCTTTGCCGTCATAGCGAGGGGCCTTCATCCAGGAATACTTGGTCTTGTCATCCAGGCTGGTATACATGGGATCAGTCACACCGGAGTAGGGATGTTTCGGAGAATCATCCTTGTACCAGGAGTGCTTGACATGTTCTTCGACCATCTTGGGATCAAAGTCCTGCACGTTGTTGATGTCACGATTCATGATGACGCCCGGCTTGACATAGCGGGAGTTCAAATCAGCTTCGCCACCCTGTGCAGGGTATTCGCCGAAGCTCATGAAGTTGGTGGTACCACCAATGGAAGCCCAGTCTTTGTAGTAACTGGCAACAGCAATGAGGTCCGGGATGTAACAATCAAGGATGAAGTCCATGATGTCAGAGTACAATGCCAGATAATCATTGATGTATTTCTCGGTGAGACCTTCGTAACAGGTCACGCCACCCATGACAGTAAACTGGGTGTGCGGGTTCTTTGCACCAAAAACAGCCATGGCACGAGCGGCCTTGACCTGCAGGTGCAATGCGTTCAGGTAGTGGTTGGTCGCCAACAGGTTGACTTCGGGCGGCAAAATGTATGCCGGATGACCACCGAGGAAATACGCGTTGGTAAAGATACCGAGACGACCGGAATCGACGATACCCTTGACGGTGTCCTTGGTTTTCTGAAGTTCTTCCTTGCTGGAAACGATCTTCGGGTCCTGACGGACGGTCTTGGCAACGGCAACGGCGATTTCGGCGGTCTTGTTCACATCAGCGGACAGACAACCAGCGACATCGACGAAGTCAAGCGCATGAAGATGATAGAAATGCACGATATGATCATGCATGAACTGCGCTGCCATCACCAAGTTACGGATGATGGTGGCGTTATGAGGCAGTTCTTTATCAACGCCAACGGCGTTGTCAACACAGCGGATGGATGCGAGTGCGTGCACATACGTGCAAACACCGCAAGAACGCTGGGTAAAGTGCTGGGCATCGCGGGGATCACGGCCTTTCAGGATGATCTCCAGACCGCGGAACAGCTGGGAGCTGCTGCGGACGTCAACGATTTTGCCATCTTCGACCACGGCTTCAACGCGAAGGTGACCTTCGATCCGAGTGACCGGGTCAACGACGACATTGTGTTTCCCATGCGCCATCGGGGCGGCTTTAGGGGAGCAACCAGACATATTGTATCCTCCTTAAGAATTCAGGCTTGTCTGCGTTAGTTGAACGAAACAGGTGTACATGGCCGACTAGAAGTCAGTCAGGTCAGCGTACATGTGTGTTTCGCCATCCCAGTCAGCTCCATCCCAGAAATCAGGCTGTGAACAGCCGATGCAGGGGTGGCCGGCCTGGACAGGCCAGTTGTACTGGTTGAACTTGACGGTTGCACAGTTGTTGTAGGTCTCAGGACCACGGCAACCGAGCTTACGCAGGCACCAGCCCTTGCGGGCTTCTTCGGAACCGAAGGAAGGAGCAAACTGGTCGTTATCAAAGAACTCCTGCCTCGGGCAATTATCGTGAACGGTTTCACCATAGAAGGGAACCGGACGACCGACATCATCAAGCTCAGGCAATCCCTTGGTCAGATAGTACACAATGGTACCAACCAGGGAGAACGGGTTCGGCGGGCAGCCGGGCACGTTGATGATTGTTTTGTTCGGGAACAATTCGCCGACGCCCTTGGCGCCAGTCGGATTCGGGGCGGCTTTCTGCACACCACCGTAGGCAGCGCAGGTACCGTATGTGATAGTCGCCTTGGCGGCTTCGACAACCTTGGTCGTATTTTCGAGCATTGTGTGCCCGCCGACCTTGCCGTGTCCACCCGGCTCCATGGCCGTTCCGGCCGGAGCAGTGGGAACACCACCTTCGATGACTGCGATATAATCGCCAGCTGCAACGGTATCCCACAGAGCCTTTTCGGCTGCATGACCCGCTGCTGCCATGAGAGTCTCATGGTAGTTCAGCGAGATATAATCCAGAATAAGGGCATCGACATAAGGTTCGACTGTCCTCAGAATGGATTCGGAACATCCTGTACATTCAGCATTGTGCAGCCAAACGACATCGGGCCTGGTATCACTTGTGAGAGCTTCGGCGACTTTCGGGGCGAAAGCCGGACCCATGCCCATCACTGCGGCCACGGTTCCGCAGAACTTCATGAAATCACGACGAGAAACGCCGCGCTTTTCCAGCCGTTCCACGGCTCCTTCCTTGCCATGACCTACGGAAAATTTCATAGAACACCTCCGTAATAAAATGAGTCTGTTATGACGAGAGAACACCGTTATCCTCGTTGCATAACCGTCGGGCACACGCCCGAACTCGGACCTAAACCATCTATGCTACGTTTTCAATAAAGGTAGCACTTCTAACACTCTTTTCCCGAGTTCGTGCTATAACCCCCCGGAAAAATTAATTAACAATCTCGTAACGCGGTTTACAAACAAAATCAATAGGGAACTGCAAAAAACTTTCAAGCGTATCGGCACGCTAGAGGGTCTGCGCAGTCTCTCGAATTGTCACAAAATTTGATATGAGTCACTGTCTTTATGCCACTTTCACCACTCTGTAAACAGGGCATAAGTGCAACAATTCACAAACCATTCACAAACGGGCGGTCCTCTCGAAACACCGAGCACCCATCAATACAGCCGGTCCGAAAATAATAGACTTGGACACTCTTGCCGCCCTGGACTACAGTTCCGCAAATACATCTTTTTTTCTTTTACCCAAAGAGGTCTCATGAGTGTTCTCATCAATTTTTCAATTTTTCCCATGGACAAAGGAGACACCGGGTTAAGTCGGCATGTTGCCCGGGCGATCGAGATTGTCGAAGCCTCCGGGCTTCCCCATGAACTCGGGCCAATGGGAACCTCCATTGAAGGCGAATGGGAGGATGTCATGGCTGTCATCAATGCCTGTTATCACGAGCTTGAGAAGGACTCCGACCGGCTTTTCATGACACTGACTGCCGATGCTAAAAAAGGTCGAAAAGACGGACTCACCAACAAAGTACGCAGTGTTCAAGAAAAAATTCGGTAATATTCATGTCCTCGTCCAATTCGCTCTTCACTAAATTTCTGGCGCGCACACTCCCCCCATTGTTCGTGGCGGCCTTTCTTCTGATGTTCTTCTTCGGCTACACGAACCAGCAACACATTCGGGAAGAAATCAATACTGATATAGAAGTCTTTGCGACATCCATCAGCCGAGTTCTCGATGATCTCATGTGGAATTATCAAACCGAAGAATTGGTCAGCGCACTCGGGACAATCAGCAGCAACCCAGCAATGTTGGGAGCACAGCTTTTTTATCAGGACGGTGAAAGTTTCTTGAAATACGGCATCCAGCCGTCCGACGATCCGACCATCCTGACGGTGAAAAAGGCCATCTACAAACTGCAATCCAACGGGCATCGCCTCAACCTCGGTTCCCTGGAAATTTATTATTCCTATAAAGAAGCAGATTCGCAGTTTCACGGATACCTCGTGACGCAGGCGGTCCGCTTTCTTCTGGGAATTCTTGTTTTCAGCATCGCCGGTATCTACGCCTACCAGACCACGATCGGTACCCCGTTGAAAAAACTGCTCCAAGCCATTCGAACCACGGAAGACACCGGCAAATGGACCGAAGTTGCATGGCAAGCCGACGATGAAATCGGTGAAGTCATTGCGGCACATAATTCATTAATTTTTCACATTTCCCAAAAAGAAGAGGCCTTGGCTGAAAGCAGGCAACGATATCGGCACCTCTTCGACAGTGCTCTGGTTGGCATTTTCCTGATCCGTCCGGACGGGACCGTTGTCGAAGCCAACAAGACCGTAGCGAGCATACTCCACTATGAATCAGTCGAAGCAATGACCGCAAAAAATGTGCACACACACTACAAATCCCAACAGGACCGGGAACGACTCTGGGCTGAACTGGACGCCAGACTCGTCATTTCCAACTTCCAAACCCGATTGATCCGCACGGATGGGGAAATCATCTGGGCTGAAATGAATGGACGACTCACTCCTGACGGGCTTTTCAACGGAGTATTGCAGGACATTACGACCCAAGTGGAGGCCCGGAAGGCGCTCAAGGAACGCGATGAATTGCACCGGGCCTTTTTCGAAGACAACAAAGCAGTCATGCTGTTACACGACCCTCAGGACGCCACCATTCGATTCGTGAATCCAGCAGCCTGCCAATACTACGGATATTCAAATGACGAACTGACCTCCATGACAATCCGCGACCTGGATCGCATGTCGGATACGGAAATATTCGAAGAATTGGCCCGTGCAACGTCAGAACAACGAAACTACTTCAAACATTTTCACACATTGAAAGATGGGTCCAGACACCCTGTCGAGGTTTTTACCGGGCCGGTCTCTCTGGCCAACCGGCAACTCCATTACTCTATCGTTCATGACGTTACGGAAAAACGCCGTATGGAAGCCAAACTCAAACGCATGGCCACCCGAGACCAACTTACCGGAGCCTACAATCGCCACGCATTCTTTCAAATAGCACAGGATGAAGTCACGCGCGCGCACCGTTTCGACCATCCCATGGCCGTGCTCATGTTTGATCTCGACCACTTCAAGCAGGTCAACGACACGCATGGACATGCCATCGGAGACGAAGTTCTGCGCGCCTTTGCCCTCCGTTGTCGAGCCGACCTCAGGCAATGTGATATCTTCGCCAGACTGGGCGGGGAGGAATTTGCCGCCATCCTCGTCGAAACCGACGCGACCCGGGCCACTCAAGTGGCTGAACGGATACGGACGCTCGCGTCACACCACTCCACCCCCACCCCAAAAGGCCCTATCACCGTCACGGTCAGCATCGGCGTTGCATCGTTGCAAAAAAACGACACGATAACGACACTTCTCAACCGCGCGGACGCAGGTCTGTATACCGCCAAGAAATCAGGTCGAAATTCGGCCTGTAGGAACTAGAAAAGCATACGGGAAAACCATCCAGACTTTCACCAACGCCTCTATGGTGCCCCCGAAGACCATTGGACACTCTCTTCATGGACTTCCGGGGCAAGGACTGGTTATCATCGAATGCGACAGCAACAACCGCATCATCCGCATCCGCGCCCCCCAAAGAGTCTATGCGATCATGCAAAAAAAGAGTGATTCACACAACCATGCCACATTTTTCAGAAACCCAATTGCACTCCGAACGGTGTCTGCTTCGCCCATGGCGAGACACCGATGCCCCCCGCCTCACACTCATCGCAAATACCAAAGCCATTTCCTGGAATACCTCATACAACTTTCCCTATCCATTTGACCTGACCGCCGCGCACCACGCGATCACAGCGAACACAACCAATGCCGGGACCAATATTTGGCAATTTGCCATTCTCCAGCAGGACACGATTATCGGAGGCTGTGGCGCAACCCGGGGAACAGACGTCCAGAGTCACACCGCCACCATTGGGTATTGGCTTGGTCAGGACTATTGGGGACAGGGAATCGCCACTGAAGTCCTCGCGGTCATTGTGACCTACATGCAGGAATCGACTGATATCGAACAGTTGACGGCGACTGGGTATGGATGGAATCCCGCTTCGGAACGAGTGTTGTCAAAAAACGGATTCGTCAAGGAAGGCCTCCGCAAAGGAGCAGTCAAAAAATGGGGGAAAACAACGGATCTCTGGATTTATGGACGGTTGCTCGGCGCATCCAAGGCCACCAGTTCAACAGCTCCCCAGGCTGCAACTTTGGCATCATATTGAGCAAAGACCCCTTCCAGGCCGAATTCGGCAAGGGCCTTGGCTCGTCGGACCACACGATCCAGGTCTTTTTCTGACCGCAGTTCATTGCACAGCGCAGTTGCTGCGGCATCGGCAAAACACGCATCCCTGGCACGAACGGCCACCAAATCGCCAGACCCCAAACTGAGCGAATGACCAATGGTGCCGCTTGACGCGCAAATGGAGATCGGAAACACATCAGACGCAAGACGCAGCCCTATGGAGGCCCCGGACTCTGGATCTGCCAACAAAGCCACGACCCGCTCCCGGGTGGAATGCATATATGTATCCCCCCCGTTTTCCACGAGGAGATTTGGACTCTGATCAACAAAGGCATCCCCAACAGCCTGGGCCACCGCACCAGCGACTGCGGCCATAGGACCAACGCCACAGGATGCTGCGGCCCGCGCCATGGACCGGATGATGTCCGGCGCACCATCCGGCACACTGACCGGCTCAAGACTTTCACCAAACTCTGGATGAAAGACGATCCAATTTTTCACGACACCACGGACAGCGGCCACATGCGCCGCTATATCCACACGGAGATCGTGTTCGGCAACAACAAGCAGGTCCGTCTGTTCCACGGCCACCTGAAACCGCCTCTCGCCGGAACGAGGCCGAACCAGTTCACGATATGCCCTCTCTGTGGAAAGATGGCGATTGGCCATAAGCACTACCTCCAAAAGGATATTTCGTAAAAGGAACCGTTAAGGAACAGCATTTGGAACACGTTAGCAACACCTCTTTACAAGCCAAGATCCTCATTGATGAGTACAACCTTGATCCGTCCTTTGGGGTACGACTTTTCGCTGATCGTCCAGACATTACAAATCCGATCAGGAGAATCACAGTCCATACAACGACCAGTCTTGGCACAGGGAGTCTTCATGCCCAGGCGCATGGCGTTCATCGGCGCCACATATTCTTTAATCCGATCCATGGCACGCTGGAGGTCAGGAACAACCTTGTTCCGGCTGGCCAGAATAACCACATTACGAGGGCCAAAGGTAATACCGCCGACCCGGTTACCAACCATATCAAGGTTCACGAGACAACCATCTTCCGTGATCGCATTGGTGCCACAAAAGAAGCAATCAACAAGCAATGCCTGCCGCTGCATCTCCGCGCTTTCCTCGGAAGACAGGGATGATTTCCAAACATTCAGGACCTCCAAATTTTCATCGGCACGAAAGGCCCTGTGCAGTCCTGTCGAAGCAAAAGTCGCCGACCCGCCCCAAGACACGCTTTTCGGCTGTATCTGCGGGAAAATCTCCTCCAGGACAACACGTTTGGCCGCATCAGCGGATTCCGCCTGATAGACGTCAAAACCATTCTTGACCAACTGCTTTTCCAGCGCTCCGAGATTCAATTCCCAAAACGTATCTATCGACTTTTTCATGAAACATCCTTGTGGCATAAATAGTTATAATGTAATATAGAACAAAAGAGGCGTTTTTTTACTCGCCTTCCGTCGGGAAAACCTGTAGCAGAATTTCCGGCCAGTCGAAAGCGATGGTTGCTCCCCGATCAAAATTTGATCTTGACTGCCACAACGGCAACGGTTATATGCTTCCGTCCAACATGACTTTTAGCAATTTTTCACTCTGTAGGAGATATAGATATGAAACGTACTTACCAGCCCAGCAAATGTCGTCGTAAAAGAACCCACGGTTTCCTGGTGCGCTCCCGCACCAAAAACGGTAGCGCCGTTCTTCGCCGTCGCCGTGCAAAAGGGCGTAAGAGATTAGCCGTCTAGCTTGGAACAAGGAGCGCCGACTGCTCTCAAGCCCTCAATTCTCAGCTTGTTATGAACAGGGAAAAAAGCATTTTACCAAAAGCTTTATCCTGTTCATTCTCAAGCGGGATATCTCACCTGACGGGGTCCGCCTCGGGCTGACCGTCAGTAAAAAGATGGGAAACGCAGTAGCGCGAAACCGTATTAAGAGGGTGGTGCGCGAGTATTTCAGGCTGCATCAATTTGACTTTGAATTGCCTCTGGATATTGTCGTTGTTCCCAAGCGGAACCTTGAGGCCAAGCAGTTAACACTCGCTCTCACCATAGAAGAGTTCTCACCCGCTTTCAAACGTTTAGGCCTGAAAGCGGCTGCCTCATAGAGAGGGAATGATGCGCTCAATATTTCTAGCGCTCATTTGGTTTTATCAAAAACTCATCTCCCCCTTGCTGCCTCCGGTGTGCAGGTTCTATCCGACGTGCTCTCAGTACGCCAAAGAAGCTGTCATCCGTCATGGAGCATTCAAAGGGGGGCTTCTCACGCTTTGGCGTCTCCTTCGTTGTCAACCTTTATGCAGCGGGGGCTATGACCCCGTCCCGGCCGTGTGGCCAGATATCAAAACCAAAGCGAGAATCATCCCATGGAGAAGAAGGAGCAAATCCGTTTAGTGATTGCCCTGGCCCTGAGTTTCATTGTCATTTTCGGATGGCAATACCTCACAGGCCCATCAGCAGAAGACCAGGCCCTCATGGCCCAAAAAGCCGCCGAGGCCGAACAGAAAACAGCATCCCTGACACAACAGCAGACCCAATCTGTTGCCACTGAGGCTGTTCCAGCCACTGACTTCATCCCCACAGCCGGAACTCAAGTGACGGTGGACACTCCGCTTTACACCGCCGTTTTCAATTCTCAAGGCGGTATCCTCGAACAGTTCATCCTCAAAAACTACAAAGATACCATCGAACCGGATTCCCCGAATGTCGATCTCATCGGACGCAAGGCCTTTGCCAAAGGTCCACTCGGTCTGATTCTGACCAAGAACGACAAGGAATTTCACACATGGAAACGGGGCGAATGGGCCTTTTCCGGCACGGATCTGGCCATCCGGGAAGGCGATGAAGCCAAGACCTTGACCTTCAAGGGACAGTCCGGTGGATTCAACATTGAGCGTGTGCTCACGTTCAACCCCGACACCTATCTCATTACAGAATCAACCACGGTCACGAACATGACCGCAGTTGGTGTCGAAGGTTCCCTGTCCTACACCGCAGCCGCCAAATCCATGTCTGCCGAAGACGACCGCTACAACCCCACCAAGGTCGCGTACCTGACCAAGGATGGACGTGAAGAAATGGATGACCGCGACGATCTCAAGGAAACTGGATTGTCCGCTGCCGGTGAACTCAAATGGGGTGCCATCGAGTCCAACTATTTCCTGTTTGCCGTGATGCCCGGTTCCGACAGCGCGTCGTTGTCTGCTGGTGTTCAGGATGACATTTTCCGCATGGCTGTCACTGATGACGCCACGTTCATGCCCAATGTCGCCAAGACCCTCAAGGCATCATACTTCATTGGTTCGACCGACCGTGAAATGCTCGGCACCATGCCCAATCAGCTCGCCGAAGCCGTCAACTTCGGTTGGTTCGATGTTCTGGCAAAGCCGCTGCTCATCGGGCTCAACTTCTTCTACGGCTATATCGGCAACTACGGTATCGCCATCATCATCCTGACCATCATCATCAAGCTCATCTTCTGGCCGCTGTCCCAGAAAAGCTATGGTTCCATGGAACAAATGAAGAAGCTGCAACCCATGGTCAAAAAACTTCGTGAAAAATACGGCGACGACAAACAACGCCTGAATCAGGAAACAATGGCCCTCTACAAAACGTACAAGGTCAATCCCATGGGCGGTTGTCTCCCCATGGTCGTTCAGATTCCAGTGTTCTTCGGTTTGTACAAGGCCTTGCTCGGTGCGGTTGAACTTCGACACGCTCCGTTCATCGCCAACCTGCCGTTTACTGACCTGCCCTGGTTGGCAGACCTGTCCGCCAAGGATCCATACTATATCACCCCCATCATCATGGGTGCGTCCATGTTCTTGCAGCAGAAGATGACTCCGAGTGCCGGCGATCCGACTCAGCAAAAAATCATGCTGTTCATGCCACTCATATTCACCTTCATGTTCCTGCAGTTCCCGTCAGGTCTGGTTGTCTACTGGTTGTTCAACAACCTCTTGTCCATCGGACAGCAACTCATGATCGCCAGATCAACCAAAAAGGCGACACTGGACGCTTAACACCGCAACCGGGAACAACCCCGGTTGAGAGGAATACAAACATGAGTGACTTCAAAGAATTCCAGGGAAAAGACCTGGACGAAGCCATAGAATCCGCTTGCGATTACTTCAATCTCAAACGGGACCGCCTGGAGATCGAAATCCTGGCTGGCGGTTCAAGCGGAATCTTCGGCATCATGGGTGTCAAAAAAGCCAAAGTTCATGCTCGTCCCCGTGCCCAAGTCAATACAACGGACATTCTCAACGACGACAAAACGGCTCAACCCAAAGAAAAAACACAGCAGAAAACCAAGACCAAACCGGCTCCCAAAGCAAAAAACAAGCCGGCAGCCAAACCGAAAAGCAAGCCCGCGCCCAAGCCGAAAAAAACCCCTGTGGCACCGGCTGAAACAAACGAGCCGAACGGTAACCTCATCAAAGAGGAAATCTTCAATGACGTGAACGGCAATGTCGCTCCGTCGGAAGAAGCCCCCAGACCCGCGCGCAAACCCCGCGAACGCAAGCCTCGTCAGGCCGCTCCCCGTGAGCGCAAACCGCGAGAAAAACAGCGCGACACCAAACCTCGTCCTCAACGAGAAGAACGTCCTCGCGCCAACATGGCCGACTTTGACCCGACCGTGCTTGAAGCTGCGGTCAACGAAGTCATGGTCAAGCTGCTTGAACCGATCGTGGGAGAGACGACCATCAACATCACCATCGAGACGGATCGGGTGAAGGTCTTCATCGACGATGACGACAACTCCGGTCTGATTATCGGTCGTGAAGGACAGACGCTCTCGTCCATCCAATATCTGGTCAATCGCCTTGTTTCCCGACAGATGGAAGCCTCTGTCCGCATTCAGGTGGACACTGGCGACTACCGTGAACGACAGGATGACAAACTTCGTCAAATCGCTTGGCATCTGGCTGAAAAAGCCGGCAATCTGGGTCGCACCCAGTCCACCAAGCCACTGTCTTCCTACCATCGTCGGGTCGTGCATCTGGCGCTTCAGGAGAATGAAACCGTTTTCACCCGGTCCAAGGGTGACGGTCCCATGAAACGTGTTCTGATCGTTCCCAAAAATCGCAAAAACGGCAGTTACGCCCGCGATTAAGGTTCGAACTTTCGACGAATATTCAAAGACCGCTTTTCGAAGCGGTCTTTGTTCGTTGAGATAAAGACAACGGGCTGAAGCCGTCCGCTTCAAAAACCTGACACCGCCCTCTTTTCAGCAGCCTGAAAACCCTCTTGTCCAACGCGGTGCGTTTGCACTCTTCCATCCACCTTTTTTCCTTTTGCCTTTCCCGAAAAAGGCCTATAAACACCCTCATGCTTGATCCACGACTCGCCAAAGACACCATTGCCGCCATTGCCACTCCGCCCGGAGATGGTGGTGTGGGCATCATTCGTATCAGCGGCAGCCAATGCCGAACCGTTGCGACAGCTCTCTTCCGATCTGTCAATCCCCATTTCACGGACTTTGTTCCATACCGACTCCACTATGGGCACGTACTCGATGCTCACGGAGCCGAACTGGATGACGTTTTGTGCGCATTCATTCCCGGTCCAAAGTCGTACACTGGCGAGGACATTGTGGAAATCAACTGCCATGGTGGCCGGACCATCCTGTCCACCGTGCTGGAAGAAATTCTTCGATACAAAGTCAGGCTGGCGGAACGGGGAGAATTCACCTACCGGGCCTTCATGAATGGTCGCATGGACCTTTCTCAGGCCGAAGCCGTGGCCGAAATGATCCACGCACCAACCAAGGCCGCCATGCACCTGGCACAGGTCAAACGATCTGGGCTTCTCGGACAGAAGATCGCACACCTCAGGACACAATTGGAACAGCTTCGAGCGCAGTTGTGCATCGCCGTCGATTTTCCCGAAGACGAGCTCGAATGTCTGTCTCCTGAAGAACTCATTGAAACATCCGCCTCCGTCCGCACCGAAATAACGGAATTGCTTGCTGCCGTAGACCGGACAAAAGCATGGCGGGAAGGCGCACTGGTCGTACTGGCTGGCCGCGTCAACGCCGGAAAATCCAGCCTGATGAATGCCTTGCTCGGTCGAAACCGGGCCATTGTCACAGACCAACCCGGCACCACTCGCGACTATCTCGAAGAATCCATCAATCTCGACGGGCTGACGATTCGTCTGGCTGACACGGCGGGTATCCGGGCAACAAACGATGTCATCGAAGCCGCCGGTCTTGAAAAGGGACGGGAACTCATGGAACAGGCGGATCTTGTCCTGCTTCTGGCAGACGGCTCCGCCCCGTTGACTGAAGAGACATTGACCACAGCCGCGACACTCGATCCTCAAAAAACACTTTTTGTTCTCAACAAGGCCGACCTGAAGGACTTCTCCAACGAAACCGCCGCGCCTCTCGCAAATAACGACTTCGAAAGCATCACCATTTCTGCGAAAACCGGCCAGGATATTGACACCTTGTGCGCCCGGATTCGGGAACGTATCCTTCATGGAGAGGGACAGCCTGACCCGGATGAACTTGCACCCAATGCACGACAGGCCGCCATATTGGCGGATGCCGCGCACGAACTGTCGGGCCTTGAGCAAGACGCGGCAGCAAATATTCCCTACGACCTGTTGAGTGTTCGGCTGGAAACAGCGTGTACCACGCTCTCCGGTATTACCGGTGAAATCGCCTCCAACGATGTGCTCAACGCCATTTTCGACACATTCTGCATAGGAAAATAGCCATGATAGACGACACAGACACCATTGATGTACAACATGTCACCTGTGGCCTGGTGCCGCTGATGCAAACCCACCTCGAAGGATCTGAACCCGAAGTCGAGACCGTCAGGTTCAAGGTCCGTCAAGGAATTCAGACCGAATTATGGAACTCGTTCGGCACCGGCAGCAGATGGCGCCTGACCGAAGTCAAGGAAGAACTGTTTTACGATCTCTATAGCTTCATCCGTGTGGAACAATCGGAACTCGATCCACTCGGCCTGATGGATTTCTAGCCACAAAAAAGCCCCGGTACGCATGACGTACCGGGGCTTTTCATTGAGAATTCTACTTGACTTCGCTCAAATAATCTTCAGGCTTGGCACCGTTCTTCGACGCATCTGGAGCCAGATACTTGAGAACCAGATAACCAAGTACTCCCGAGACCAATGAGGCGAACAGAATCGCGATCTTGGACAGTTCAACAAGCCTGGATCCTTCTTCAAATGCCAGATTCGCAATGAAGATCGACATGGTGAAACCGACACCCGCAAGACAGGCCGCCCCCCACAAATGAACCAAAGTGGTCCGATCCGGGAACTCCGCCCAACCAAGTTTGTTGACAATCCAACACGCACCCGTCACACCGATCTGCTTCCCCACGACCAGCCCAAAGAATACACCGAGCGACACCGGCGTCACCAATTCATTGATGATATCTCCTTCCAAAGCAACCCCGGCATTGGCCAAGGCAAAAATCGGCATGATGAAAAACGACACCCATGGATGCAGGGCATGCTCGATATTCTGCAACGGCGTTGTGGCGGCTTCATATGAATTTTCCAACGAATGCAGGGCCATCTGCTGTTCCTTATTCGTCAGCACGGTCTTGCCCGGCGTGATCGCCATTTCGAAAACCTCGGCGGCGTGCCGCAACTCTTCAACAAAGGTGGAACAATTCATCCGCGTCCCTGCGGGAATGGTCATGGCCGCCAGTACGCCTGCGATGGTCGCGTGAATGCCTGACAAGAGAAACGCAAACCACACCACGATCCCAAGCACTAAATATGGAATTGAATGGCGGATGCCCCACCGCAAATTCAAAATAGCCATCAGTCCGAGGACCGCCAATCCTATAAACAACGCCGTGAGATTCAGTGACGCCGTGTAAAAAATGGCGATGACCAAAATGGCCCCGATATCATCCACGATGGCCACAGCTGTCAGAAATATTTTGACACCAATGGGTACCCGGCTCCCGAGCAATGACATGATGCCAAGGGCAAACGCAATATCCGTGGCCATGGGAATGCCCCAACCTGCCGCCGATTCCTGCCCCGCGTTCAGACTGATAAAAATCAGGGCCGGAATAGCCATGCCACCCACGGCCGCAGCCACCGGCATGATGGTCTGACTGGGCGTGGACAGTCCGCCCACCAACAGTTCCCGCTTGATTTCAAGGCCCACGAGAAAAAAGAAAATGGCCATCAAGCCATCATTAATCCATAAAATCGCGGCCTTTGACAGCACCCAATCACCGATACCGACGGTGAGTTTGGTCGCCCACAAGGCATGGTAACTTGCGGCCCAGGGCGAATTGGCCCAGACCAAAGCCGCAATGGTGCACACCATCAAGGCGATACCACCTGCGGCCTCCATCTTGAAAAACTTGTCAAACGAACTCAGCAAATAGTGAATTGGCAACCGATCTTCTTTGGTGTGACTCATCCATCTCTCCCGTGGTTAACTGCGGCAGTATAGCACCATTTCAAAACAGGGCAAACGCCAACGGAAAGGTAGTGTCATCCGTTTTTTGTCCCGCTCTGGTTGTCTTCTGGCTTCAAGTGATTCATAACCGTGTATCTTCACATTCAATCAAGGACCCATCATGCGCAAAGGATATACGGATGACGCTTCGATCATTGCTGAAATTCTGGCCGAGGCCGATGTCCTCTGGCTGGCTCTCACCGACGCCGACGGCCCGTATTGCGTCCCTGTCAACTTTGCGGCGAATGGAAATACCATCTATATTCACACAGGTAAATATGGACGTAAGGCCACGGCCCTAGCCACCGGCGCGCCTGTTGCATTTTCTGCGGCCGTGGACGTCCGAATGCGTGCTGGTGGCGATACGGCCTGCGATCAAGGCTACCTCTTCCGCTCGATCATGGGCCAAGGCATTCCCAGACAGCTCGACCATGCCGAAAAACACATCGGGCTGGATCAACTCGCAACCAAATACATGAAAACCAGACTTCCCTACCAAAAATCCGTTCTTTCTGCCACAATTGTCTACGCAATTGCGATTGAAACCATATCCGCACGGATCAAGGAGTGACACGATGATACTCTGCTTTCTCGGTGATTCTCTCACATTGGGCTATGGGGACGAAACAACACTCGGCTGGCCGGGACGCATCACCCAAATTCTCAAAAAAACGGGGAAAGACGTCACCAGCTACAATCTCGGAATTCGCAAAAACGCCAGTATTTGTCTGGAACAACAATGGCTTTCCGAGGTGCAAACACGCATCCTCACCGACGTTCCACTCAAGCTCGTGTTCAGCTTCGGCGTTGCCGACGTCATGAATGACATTGCACTCGAAGACACCCTCCAGGCGGCTGACTCCGTTTTCAAAACAGCTCAAAAGCTGGGCGAGGTCCTGTTTATCGGTCCCACCCCAGTTCTCAACAGCGAAATCAATGGCCACATCAAGACCATTGGCACCGCTATTTCAACACGTTGCACCCAAATGGATATCCCGTGCGTCCTCCCCTTTGACAGCATGGAATGTTCCGCAGTATACGAGCAGGCCTTGAGCAACGGCGATAGTGTACATCCAACGGCAGATGGATACGCGGCCATTGCCAAACATATTATACACAATAACGTTGCCCGAACCTTTTTCGGGTTGGAGTAAGGTAGTATGAGTCCTCTCAAATCTTTTGCCAGCGACAACAACTCCGGGGCGCATCCCGCCATCATGGAAGCCATTGTCAAAGCCAATGACGGATTCCTGAAATCCTACGGTGACGACGAAATGTCCATCCACACCGATGAGGTCTTCAAGGAATTCTTCGGTTCCCAGGCGCGTATCCATTACGTGACGACCGGAACCGCGGCCAACGTTCTGGGACTGCGTTCAGTCACCCAGACCTACAATTCGGTCCTTTGCGCTGAACAGGCCCACATCAACAACGACGAATGTGGCGCACCCGAGGCATTTGGCGGCATCAAGCTCGTCCCCATTCCCTCCGAAGACGGCAAACTGACGCCCGGAGCCATTGCCCCGTATCTCGGCCATGTGGGATTCGTTCACGCCTCCCAACCCAAGGTCATTTCCATCACCCAACCCACGGAACTGGGCAAGCTTTACACCTTGAAGGAAATCGAGGACCTCGTGGAATTCGCCCATGACCGGGACCTGCTCCTGCACATGGACGGAGCGCGCATTGCCAACGCCTGCGCCGCATTGGACTGTTCATTTTTCGACATGACCACGGCTCTGGATGTGGATTTCATCTCCTTTGGGGGAACCAAAAACGGCTGTCTGCTCGGCGAAGCCGTGATCTTCCTCAAACCGAATATAGGTGAAGGCTTCCAATACCTCCGCAAACAGGCCATGCAGCTCGTATCCAAGATGCGTTTTGTATCCGCTCAACTGGAACAGTATCTGGCCGATGATTTATGGTTGAAAAATGCCCGGCACGCCAACGCCATGGCACAACGGCTGGCTGACAAGGCCGGAGCCATTGACGGCGTCACGATCAAGGGCACGGTTGATTGCAACGCGCTGTTTGCTTCCATTCCCCCGGAAGCCTCTGAAATTCTCCTCGAAAAATATTACTTTTACGTATGGGACGAACACGATCACACGGTCCGCTGGATGACCTCATGGGCCACGACCGAAGCCATGGTCGATGAATTCGTCTCGGATATTGAAAAGGCGGTCAAAGCGCTCTCATGAAAAGAATCTGCGTCTACCTCGGGTCCAATCCAGGCACCAACCCGGCCTATGGCGAAAGTGCGGAAACCCTGGCTAAAGAGCTTGCTCATCGCGGACTCGGCACGCACGAAGAGTTTTTCGAAGCCCTGACGTGGAATCACTGATCTATCTTTGTATCCATTGTAATCATAAGTCTTTTTCAACGACTTTTGCCGCCTGGGCACAGACAAGCACACCCTGGTATACAGTCCGTATACCAGGGTGAAATTCGTTTATTTTGGGCGTTTAGTTGTGATTTTCTGAGCTGTCATGCTGGGAGCATTTTTCAAAACCAATGCGATGTCAAGCGGTTAGCCACCCTACCGACTGACATATGAAACAGCGGAGGTTGCCTTTACGGCAATGGCACTTGTCGTTTTTTACACATGACATAGAGAGAGACGATTGCGCAGACTCCATGAAAAACACACGTCAACAAATAGCCTGTTTGCCAATAACCGAACCAGACAATCAGAGACATACACAAGATCGACCAGAAAAAAACAAGATGGAGCAGAAGATTCAAGGCCTTGGATTGCCAGATAGACACCAACATGACGGCAAACACGACATAAAGAAAGGTGGTATAGTAATTGAGGAAAGCTATTGTGTGTTCACCAAACAAGCTGGAAATCCAGATGGTTGGGAGAGAGAGCATCAAAAAGAAAGCCACAGGACAATCCCGTTTATCAAGATGAGAAAGAGTCAACCATGTGGATACTTTTTTCATCTGAATGAAGCCCAGTCCCAAAGCGAGAATTGAAAAGACCAGAAAGGCCGTCAAGGATACGGGGATATCAGATGCCAAACCTGCGACAATAGCGGAAAGAAACAACACGGCAGGATAATAGAGAAAAATAAGGAGACAGACGGACAACGCCAGGATTGCGAATTTTCCCACATCACGAAGAGTCAGGAAAAAAGTTGTAATATAAACGCCAAAAAACACGGAATAGGCCCCGGCTTGCATAGCCGAGTATCCAAGTGGAGCCATTACTGGGTCAACTTCCAAATATCCCCTGATTTGATTGCTCTTCATGGCGAGCACAATAAGCACCAATACTTTGTATATCTGTGTGTATGAAATCATATCTCTTTGAGCATTGCCGCTCCTTTTCTAATCGTAACGGCAATGCTGTTCAGGTTCATTTTATCGAGCATGTTCCTTCTTCTTTCTGTGTTTCCCCCATTCTTGCATGGGAGTCACAAAGGGGTCCGGTGTTTCTGTAAAGCCGAGGGGGATGCGCAGGCCGGGATTGGAATCCCAGAGCAGGTTTCCGAAGGCATCGTATTGGATGGCCTTTACCACGTTTCCGGTTGAAGAAACAACCGCTTTCAGCGTTCCGACCTGATCGTATTCGAGGGCATAGTCGTTGCCGTTGACAGTCATGAAGTACGGCAGCCGCTCACCCTCTTCGTAATTAAAGACGTATTCGCGCTTGCCGTCGTGGAACGTATCGAGGCTGATGAAGTCGCGCCGCAACGGTTCGAACACACCATCAGCGTATTCAACCCAATCACGTTCGTATTCGCCGGTCATGAAATTGTAGGTGAACTTGCAATAGCGATCTTTAGCCGGAGTTGAAAAGAGCATTTTAATGGAATGGACCCGCCCCCCCGGTATACGGCATCATAGTGCCAAACAAAACGTACTCAGGAGGACGAGTCACATGAAAAATATTGCCACCATTGGG
>NZ_WUEH01000029.1 GCF_010468615.1 Pseudodesulfovibrio sp. JC047
CATTCTGTCTTTTTCTCAAAGAACGTTCCCGCCGTCAGGCAGGAAGGGGAAACTAGACTTTCGAGAAGCTCCCGTCAACCCTTTTTTTCAACTTTTTCAAAATTGATTTTCGGGGTAACCGTCCTAGATATTTAAGAATAAACAAGCCGCCGGTGCTGTCCTGTTGGGCTTTCCCGTGCGGCGAAAGAGGTTCTATGGGAATCGACCAGACAGGTCAAGTGGTATTTTCAAAAAAAGTGCATCATTTTTTTAACATGTTGTAATCATTGTATATTTTATTCAACAAGAAAACACATCTAGCTGTATCGCCTCTGTTTATCGCATCAACAACGCAACACACTGTTCCCAATCTGGCTGGAATCACCCTCGCGTCACGCTATAATCTTTGCTACTTTGTCTGATAACCCGATACCAAAGGAGATCTCATGCGACTTCGAAGCCTCATTTATTGCTGTCTGACCCTGTTGACCCTGCCGGTAGCCTCGGCCTTTGCACAAGAAGCACTCCCTCCTTCAAGCTGGCAACAAACCGGACCGGAAGCCCATGCCGAACGTTTCCTCGACCTCATGGTTGAAGGGAAACTCGACAACGCCTTTAAAGCCCTGCTTGGCAATACGAAGAACGACGCCTTGGACAAACTCAAATTCGAGATATACAGCGCGTACAAAAAAAGCGGCAAGCCCTACGGGTATGAAAAGATTCTCAAACAGACCGCAGGGAAATCCGTCATGCGGCTCCGCTACGTTCTGCTTTTCAAGAACATGCCAAAGACATTCGACATCTATTATTACAATCCCACCGGGCAAGGATGGAAGCTGCGGACCTTCTCATACATCAAGGACATCAAGAAGATATTCGCCCAATAGCTGACACTCCGACCAAGGGCATTCTCTTTCTTCTAATAGATATATGGCAGGACCCAGCTCAACCAGCTGGTCATGAGGATCGCTCCAAGGACGTTGAGCACGCACCCCAAGCCCAGCATGATCGGCAACGATGCGCCTTTCATCTCGCCATACGCCAACGCATTCGATGTCGTGGCAATAGGTGTCATGAACGCACAGGTGGACGCGATCCCGACCCCTATCATCAAATAGAGCGGGTCCATGCTGTGACCCTGCGCCGCGTAAAAGGCGATAGTAAAAAAAGCGGCCACCACGGCGGTATTGGACAAGACTTCGGTCAAGAAAATGACCGATATAATAGTGAGAAAGAACAGCAAAACCGGTGTCATGTCGCCTTGAAGCATTTTTCCGGCAGCGATCACGGCCCGCTCATCCAATTCAAGCCAATGCACTCCCGCAAAAAGGACGCCAAGCGCCACAATGAAAAGCAGCCCTCGCCGGGGTACTGAGCGCACAAGGTCTCCAGCGGTCAACAATGGTCCTCGGCCCACTGGGGATGATGGCGCATCCCGCACAAAAAGCAGATACAGAAATACCACGGCGAACCCGAGACAAAACACGGGAGAAATCGCGGCAAACCCGACCACCTGTTGTCGAAGGACAGCCTCCATCACCCAATACAATATATAAAGCCAAAACAACCGCACGCCATACCGTTGCCGCAATCCGGCTTCATGCCCATTCGGAAGCCGCTCCACTTTGGCCGTCACGCCACGGGCTGAAGCAGGCAATCCCAATCCGGCGGCCACACCCCACGCCAATCCCACAAAGCAGATGACCAGGGGGACTGACCAAAGAAACCAATTGAAAAAAGTAATCTGCTCACGACCGGGGACTTCAAACACATCCAACGCCGCAAACAGAACAGCATTGGCCGGAGAGCCTATCATGGACCCCATGCCGCCAATGGCCGACCCATAAATGGCCGAACACATGAGAATCGTCGTCATTCCCGTGGCACCCTGTTCGGCAAAATCCGTATCCAATTTCTTGAGCACTGGAATCAGGGTCAATACGGTAATGGTATTGGGAATAAATGAAGACAAGGCAGCCGATGCTGCAATGATATATAAAATCAACAAGGATGCTCGCCCTCGGCTCTTGTTCAAAGCCCAGGAGACAAAACTATCGGTGATCCTGGCTGCGGCCATCAATTGATAGACCAAATAGCCACACACAAAAAGCAGGATCAAGGGCAAGCGATGCCAAAGATAGGCAGGTAAGTCGGTAAAATTTTCCACAAAAGCTCCGGGCTGGACGTTCAATGGCTGACAATGGACCGCTTTCGCGGAAAAATGTCAACTAACCAGCGAGAGCCATTTCCACACACACGATATACCGATCCCCCTGGATATTGAAAAACGGGGTACTCACAAGGCAGGCCTTTTCCCCGGTAAATGGCGAAACAAACGGCGGGGTCACGAATTTCTCATACCCGATATCAAGATAGAGGACATAGTCTTCCACAGAATGACTCACCCCTATATCCGTCTTTAAAATCACATCGGGATGGGAAGCGGATTGCCGCAGAGACGATGAAATTCGTCGGGTAATCTGTCGCCCGGTCGTATCAAGGACAAAAAGGGAAATAATCCCTTCACCGGTTCGGGCAAGCTTCTTACAGCCATCCTCAAACCACTCTTCCGACCGATTCGACAATTTGGAGCACACACTGGACACGTCCTTGAAAATCTGGACAAACCGCTCTTTCTTCCGTCGAACCTGTCTGTTCTTCACTTTCAGATATTTATCATAGGTCTCGACAATTTTCTCACGAAACATCCAGGCAGGATCACCAACATGACGCTCCTCGCCACGAGTATAGTAATACCCCTGCTGCAAATTGACCCCAGCCATCAGCAGGCGAATCGACTCCGCTTCGGTCTCGACTCCACACCCAATCACGGACGCACCAACATGGTCCGCCGCCGAAATCAGACCTTCAAGCGTCTTCGCCGAATACTCTGCACGTTCCGTATCGCCAAAAAAGGACCGATTTATCTTGATAAAATCCGGCTTCAATCGGGAAATGGCACTGTTGAACGGCTCGTCGACGGCACAACCATCCAGACCGACCTTCAAACCATGCTCCCGAAAATGCGCACAAAAGGCGGCCATCCGTTCAACGTCAGGGGCAAAGCTCACCCCTTCAACGACAACGCTTTGAGGAGCGATGCCCAATTGTTCGATCTGCTCGAACAAATACGCTGAATCCGGATCAACGTGCGGCATGATGTCCACGTTCACGTTCAGATACAACAACAGGTCCGGGTGGGTCTCATGAATGGACCTGTACCTGGCCAACGCCTTGTCCCGGCAAAGCCGATCAACGTTCACAATCAATTCCGGGCTGAGATCCTTGTGAAAAAGCATTCGAATATCGGGACACCGAGCAAACTCTCCCGTCACACGAGAAAATGCTTCAAAACCAATAATGGATTTTGAAGCAATAGCCACCACCGGCTGAAAATACGTATTGATCTGTCGAGACTCAAGGATCGCTCGAACCTTTTTCTCATCGACCCGAGAACAATTTTCTTCCACCACGCCTTCGTGCCTTCCCTTTTTTTGATAATAGTTACTTGAACATATAAAGAGGACGCTACTCCCCAAAAGCACCTCGGTCAATACCCTGATTTGGACTGTCTCACTGCACAAAAGGCTTGGTCTGACACTCAAGTCCGCCCTTTTCCACAAATCTGAACTATCCCCGGTTCGCTTCTTCCAAAGCGACACGGAATCCAGTATACATGGAGGTCTTGATTCAACATCATTTCCACAGGGAGTACCGTGGCCGAATTCGTTCATCTTCACGTCCATACTGAATACAGTCTTCTGGACGGTGCAATCCGCATCAACGACCTGCTTTCACGGTCCAAGGACCTCGGTATGCCAGCCGTGGCCATCACGGACCACGGGTCCATGTTTGGTGCCGCAACCTTTTACACGTCTGCCATGGAAATGGGCATCAAGCCCATCATCGGCTGTGAAGTCTATGTGGCCGCTGGCGATATCGACGACGAAGGTGCCCACAAACGCAAGGAAAAAGGCGGCGGCTATCATCTGGTCCTGCTCGCCAAGAACCGCAAGGGATACCAAAACCTGACCAAGCTGGTCAGTACCGGCTATCTTGAAGGATTCTATTATAAGCCGCGTGTCTGCAAGAATCTGCTCAAAAAGTATTCAGAAGGACTCATTGCAATGTCCGCCTGTCTGGCCGGAGAAGTTCCCCGCAAACTCATGAACGAGGGGCTGGATGAAGGCGTGAAGATGGCCGAGACCTACGCCTCGATTTTCCCCGGCAACTTCTATCTCGAATTGCAGGATAACGGCATTGGCAAACAGACCAGGCTCAATGAGCTGCTCATCAAATGCAGCGAAAAAACCGGCCTGCCCTTAGTCGCCACAAATGACTGTCACTACCTGACTGCCGAAGACTACGAAGCACACGACACCCTGCTCTGCATCCAGACACAAACCACGGTGGACGCGGAAAAACGGTTCAGGATGGACACGCAGGAACTGTATTTCAAGACGCCTGAAGAAATGGAAAAGGCGTTCTCCCATGTGCCCGAAGCCATTCTCAACACCCAGCGCATCGCCGAGCAATGCAACCTCGAAATCGAAATGGGGAACTACTATTTCCCAAAATACGAACTGTCCGAAGGCGTATCGGACATGGACGAAGAATTCACCCGACTTTGCAAGGCTGGACTCAAACGGCGGCTGGAGACCATTCCATATGAAGTGGATGAAAAAAAGTATTGGGACCGGCTCGACTACGAACTTGGGGTCATCATCGAAATGGGTTTCCCGGCCTACTTCCTCATCGTGCAGGACTTCATCAACTGGGCCAAGGACAACCGAATTCCAGTGGGACCGGGCCGTGGGTCGGCTGCTGGTTCCATCGTGGCGTGGTCTCTCAAGATCACCAACCTTGATCCGCTCCCCTATGATCTGTTGTTCGAACGATTCCTGAACGTGGAACGTGTCTCCATGCCTGATATCGACGTTGACTTCTGTGAACGCCGCCGTCTGGAAGTCGTCAAATATTGTGCCCAGAAATATGGCTCTGACCACGTTGCACAGATCACCACCTTCGGGACCATGAAAACCAAGGCGGTCATCAAGGACGTTGGTCGCGCACTGGGCATGACCTTTGGCGAAACAGACCGCATCGCCAAACTCGTCCCGGATGATCCTGCCATCATGGCCAAACTGCTTGGCGTGGAAAAAGCCAAGATCAACGTTCCCAACGCGGTCAAGGGCGTGGTCGAACTCGACGACATGGTCGCCACAGACCCGAAAATCGCCAAGCTCATCGATATTTCCACCCGGCTTGAAGGACTGTGCCGACACGCATCCACCCATGCGGCGGGTGTGGTCATCTCGGACAAACCCATGGTTGAATACCTTCCCCTGTACAAAGGGAAGAAGGGTGAAATCGTGACCCAGTTCGACATGAAAAAAGTCGAAAAAGTCGGCCTTATCAAGTTCGACTTTCTGGGACTCCGCACCATGACCGTCATCGAGGACTGTCTGGACATCATTCGAGAACAAGGCAAAGAAGCACCAAATCTCGACACCCTTTCTCTGGATGACCCGGATACCTTCGACATCTTTGCCAAGGGCGATACCGACGGTGTCTTTCAGGTTGAATCCTCGGGGATGCGCAAATATCTCAGGATGCTGCGGCCCGACTGCTTTGAAGATATCGTGGCCATGCTCGCCCTGTACCGTCCCGGCCCGCTGGGCATGATCGGTTCACAGGGTGTCAGCATGGTTGATGAATTCATCATGCGCAAACACGGTGACATCGAAGTCACCTACCCGCACCCGTCCCTCGAAGACACGCTCAAGCCCACATATGGGGTCATGGTGTATCAGGAACAGGTCATGGCCACCGCCATGACGGTCGCCAACTACTCACTGGGTGAAGGTGACCTTCTTCGTCGCGCCATGGGTAAAAAGATCGCCGAAGAAATGGCCAAGCAACGGTCCCGTTTCCTCGAAGGCTCCAGGGAAAACAAGATTCCCGACAAGATCGCCAACGAGATCTTTGACACCATGGAAAAATTCGCGGCCTACGGTTTCAACAAATCGCACTCAGCCGCCTACGCGCTTATTTCCTACCACACCGCGTATCTCAAGGCCCATTTTCCGGTAGAATTCATGGCCGCGCTCATGTCCACGGAAATGAACAACACCGAAAAGATCATCATGTACATCAACGCCTGTCGCGACATGGAGATCACGGTCAAACAGCCCAACATCAATGCCGGACACGCCCGATTCTCAGTGCTGAACGGCGACATTCTCTATGCCATGGCTGCCATCAAGAACGTGGGCGAGGAAGCGGTCAATGAGATTGTCATCGAACGCAATGAGAACGGACCGTTCAAGGACATTTTCGACTTCTGCGAACGAGTCAATCTACGCCGCGTGACCAAACGGGTCCTGGAATCCCTTATCAAGGCTGGTGCTCTGGATTGTTTCAAATGCTCCCGGGCCGGTCTGTTGCACGATCTGGAAAAAGCCGTTGCCCTTGGTCAAAAAAAAGCCAAGGAAAAGGATTCCGGAATGCTCAACATGTTGGATATGCTCGGTGGCGGGGGACCGGACGCGCCGTCTCTTTCTCCCACCTGTTCAGACATGGAAGAATTCGACGACAAGGAAAAACTCTCGCAGGAAAAGGACGTGCTCGGATTCTTTCTCACCGGGCATCCCCTGCTTTCCTACCGTCAGGACTTGGCACGGCTCCGCACCAACACGCTCCAGGAATGCAAGAACATTCCCAACGGGTCGGAAGTCCGCGTGGCCGTCATCATCCCGGATTACAAGCAATTCATCACCAAACGGGGCGACCCCATGGCCTTTTGCGTGGCCGAAGACCTGACCACGTCCGGTGAAATCACCATGCTTCCAAAAGTCTACGCCGACGCCCGAGAAATGATCGATGCAGACCGGCCACTCATGGTTCAAGGCAAGATCGACATTCGCGAAGAGCCTGGACAGGAAGAAGCCCCCAAAGCGGCCAAGATTCTGGCGGACAAGGTCATGTTCCTTGCAGACGCAGTGCAGGGATCGGACAAACCCGTTCCGCTCTGGGTCGGTGAAAAGAATGCGGTGGACGCGCACCTCGGTGCTCTCAAAACCATCTTGCAAAAATACCCTGGCAACACACACGTCACCCTCGGTGTCATCACAAGAGAGAGTGTCATCACCCTCAAACTCGGCCATGGATGGAAGATCTTCCCGAGTCGCGAATTCTGGAAAGACGTGGAAAAATGGCAAAATGGCGATGCCCTGCGGCATCAGGCTGCCATGAACTAAGAGGCTTTCAAAATTTCGATCAAGTGCTGTGGGTCTCATCGAACCAGCGGTTCGATGAGACCTGTACCCAAAACGAAATATCTCGACACACCACGCTCCCGTATGATCTCACCCTGCAACCAGAAGAAAAGATATCATGGATTCATTAAAAGAACTCGACGCACGCCACTGGAAATTCGTGGAAGAACGTCATTGGCAACAGCATCAATCCCCGAAGAATCTCGCCATGGCCCTCACCGCTGAAGTTGGTGAATTGGTAGAACATTTCCAATGGCTGACCGTCGAAGAAAGCCGAAATGTCAGTGGCAAGCGAAAGGATGCTGTGGCCGAAGAAATGGCGGACGTGCTCATCTACCTGACCCGCATGGCCTCGGAGCTGGACATCGATCTGGTTGCGGCTGCGCATGAAAAATGCGAAAGAAACGAGCAAAAGTACCCGGTGGAAGAATTCCAAGACGGCAACCGTCGTCCGCACGAGTACAAAGACCGCAACACGTATTAACCCGACAAAGGACACCACAGTATGCCCGGCAAATGGAAACTGACCATCACCCACGATTTTTCGGCCTCGCACCAACTGCGCAACTATGGCGGCAAGTGTGAGAACATGCACGGCCACAACTTTGGCGTGGAGGTTGTTGTCGAGGGCGACACATTGGATGAAAAGATTCAGTACCTCGTGGATTTCAAGGAGATAAAACGGCACACCAAGGCCGTGCTTGAACAGCTCGACCACCACCATCTCAACGAGATTCCACCCTTTACCGAAATCAACCCTTCATCCGAAAACCTCGCCATGTTCATCTATAAGGCACTGAACGGCACCCTGCCAGACGTGGTACGATTGGTTGAAGTCTCGGTTTCGGAAAAAGATTCCTCAAAAGCCACATACTGGGAAGAATAGCCGTGTCCACCAAAAAAAAAGACGCTCGGGGCGAAATCAACGGCATGTCCTATGGGAAAATCATGACCAGCCTGCTCATTCCAAAAGACGCACGCAACAACCCCAAACGAGTTCTCAGCGGAATCGCCTTTTTGGCTTTTGTCTGTTTTTTCCTGTTCGCCGCGTTCAGTCGAGGCTGTCATCGCGATGCCATGGAACATCAGGAAAAAAACGTCAGTCATCACACCGTCATCATATCCACAAAGTCGGTCTAACATGCGCCTGGTCATACAACGAGTCTCAGACGCCAGCGTCTCGGTCAACGGCACCACTCTCGGGACAATAGAAACAGGACTGCTCGTGCTCGCGGGCTTCGGCTCTGACGATACCGCGAACCTGCCGAACACGCCGATTTGGAAAAAGATGCTCGACAAAACGCTGAACCTGCGAATCTTTCCTGACGCGGAAGGGAAAATGAACCGATCCCTCACGGACATTCAGGGCGACATCCTGCTCATTTCCCAATTCACGTTGTATGCCGATTGCAAAAAAGGCCGCCGCCCATCCTTTACCACGGCCTGCCATCCGGCCATCGCGGAACCGCTCTTTGATCGACTGATGGACGATACCCAGGCCCAAACGCCCGGGCACTTCGCCACCGGTCAATTCGGGGCGGAAATGAATCTGAATTTCACGAACTGGGGCCCGGTCACCATCTTGCTTGATTCGGAGACGTTGTAAACCCTTTGTTCTTATCTGGTATACATTGTAGGCTGTCTTAATGAGCATCAAATCGAAATTGATAGTGACTCTCTCCGTCATCCTTGTCTCGGCATTCCTCACGACAAGCTTCATTAACTACGCCATCACGCGCAGAGCAATCCGTTCCGAACTCATTCAATCTTCCCTGCCTCTGACTCGAAAAAATATCTATTCGGAAATCCAGGGCTTCATGATGCGTCCATTGCTGGTTTCGTCTTCAATGGCCAATGATACCTTCCTGAGAAACTGGATCACTGGGGGCGAAAAAGACCTCGATGCCATCACGAAATATCTCCAGAAAATCAAAAAGAAATACGGTTTCTTCACGACATTTTTTGTCTCGAAAACCACGGATCTCTATTATACCCAGAATGGAATTCTCAAGGAAATCGGGCCTCGAAACCCGCACGACATCTGGTATTATGCCTTCCAGCGTTCCGGCAAGGAATTTGATCTGGATGTGGACAACAACGAAGCCGAAAACAACACACTGACCATTTTCATCAATTTCAGGGTGGACGATGCCAAAGGGCGTTTTCTCGGCGTGGCTGGCGTGGGAGTCAACATTGAAAATGCCGCAAAAATGCTGCGGGAATTCAAACGAAAATATAATCGAAAAATCTTTCTTGTCGATGAAGATGGTTTGGTCCAACTCCACCATGACAAACACCTCATCGAAAAACACTCCATTGCCAAAGCCGGTGGAATTTCCGAACTTGCGCCACAAATCCTTCACGAAAAAGACGACATTCTCAGCCTCGAATACAACTGGAACGACACCCATTATCTCCTCTCAACCCAGTATATTCCGGAACTGCAATGGCACCTCATTGTCGAACAAAGCGAGGATGAGGCATTGGCTTCCGCACGCGAAAATCTCGTGCGGACCATCATCATTGGACTCTGTGCCTCCACCCTGATTATCGTTCTCTGCATCTTCACGGTGAATCACTATCAGAAACGACTGGAACGACTGGCCCAGACGGACCCATTGACCGGCGTTGCCAACCGGCGCGCCCTGGAATCCTATTTCCAACAAGCAGCGTACAAGGCCAAACGATATGCGGCCCCATTCTCCACCATTATTCTTGATCTTAACAAATTCAAGGAAGTCAACGATCAATACGGGCATCTCAAAGGGGATGAAGTCCTCAAATATGTGGCCACGACCCTGAGCAATACCCTGCGGCCCACAGATATTCTTGCCCGTTGGGGCGGCGATGAATTCATCATCTTCCTGGATGGAACTCTCGATGATGCACACGTTCTGGCACAACGAACGTTACTGGCCGTCACCGAGTCCTCAGACGAATGCCCCATCTCATTCAGTTATGGGCTGGCGCAATACCGGGATGGCGATGACCTTGAATCCATCACCAAACGCGCAGACACTGAGTTGTATCAGGCCAAAGATCGCAGCCGGTCCAAAACGGTGTAGTCAACGCCATCGAGAAAAAGGAACTTCAACGAATGCAGACCGATCACCCCACTCGCCCCAGTTTCAGGCAGACACACCCGCGCATTCTCCTGCTCACCAGTCAATATTTCCTCATCGGCGAACTCAAGGCCGCCTGTGAACGCCTTGGTGTAGATCATTTCTTTCTGGATTTTGGGACCAAGGAAATGGACCTCGACACCTTTGTCACACAAATGGTGTCTACCCTGAATACCTTCAAACCCGACTTCGTCTTGACCGTCAACCATCTCGGCGTGGACCGGGAAGGGGTGCTCACCACCCTGCTCAAGACCTATGACATCCCGCTGGCGTCATGGTTTGTGGACAATCCGCATCTCATTCTCGACACCTATCATCACATTTTCGAAGGTCGCACCGCCCTGTTCACCTGGGATTTTGATACCGTGGACTCACTCAAGGCCATGGGGTTCGACGCGGTCTTTCACCTGCCTTTGGGAGCTGATCCCACACGACTGGTCCCGCATCGCACTCAGCCGGTAGACCAATGGCGCGCCCCGATTTCCTTTGTGGGCAACTCCATGTTGACAAAGACCATCAAACGGATTCAGGCCTGCAATCCCTCGCCCCGCCTGTTGGAAGCAGGGATGGTCATGGCCAAGGCATTTGGCGAATCCGGCGAACCACAGGCCGAACGATTCATGCGCCACGATTTCCCGGAACTGCTTTCGGAATTCGACGCACTCGGCACCCCCGAACGCAAACAGGCCTTTCTGACTTTCATAACCTGGCAGGCGACCCTGCTGTACCGGCTGGACTGTATCCTGCGGATTCTGGATTTCGATCCACTCATTGTCGGCGATCCCGGTTGGAACGAGCTGCTCAAGGGCCGGGCTGGCTGGCGGTATCACGCAGAATTATCCTATTATGACGATCTGCCCGATTTCTATCCGCTCTCAACCATCAATTTCAACTGCACGAGCCAGCAAATGAAAGGAGCGGTCAATCAACGGGTGTTCGATGTGCCCACCTGCGGCGCGTTCCTGCTCACCGATCATCGCCGCCAAATCGAAACCCTATTCGAACCGGACACGGAAATCGCCGTCTATCGAGACCCGGATGAAATTCCCGGGCTGGTCGATTTGTATCTCAACGCCCCGGACAAACGGGCACGCATCATCAAGGCCGCCCGCAAACGCATTCTGGCAGAGCACACCTATGACCACCGCATGATGTCACTCATGGAAACCATGCGCCAAACCTTCGAATAAATCATGACCGGGAAAAAACCGATACTCATACTCCAGATGCAACGGATGGGAGATCTCATTCTCTCCTACCCGCTCATGCTCTGGCTCGCCCGACGGTATCCCGACCATCCGATCCTTGTCGCTGCCGAGGCTTCCTTTTTCACCCCGCTGATGAAACTCTCGCCAGCAGTAACCTATATTCCATGGTCCGAAGCCCACCGCCTCAAACGGCATTCTTTTAAATTGGTCCTGAATCTGTCCATTCAGGAAAAGGCGGCCATTCTGGCCGGCGAAGTGACATCCGAACAGGTACTCGGCCCGGTTCAAGCCGCAGACGGCTCCCGTTTTGTCCACGGAGACTGGCAACTGTATCGGGCCTCTCTTGTCACGAACAACCGCTTCAACCGATATCATTGGGCGGAACTCAACGCATTGGATTGTATTCCATATGCTGATATCCACGCCACCCAATTCGATACACCACGCACCGTGCCCGACAACCGCACCGTGGGGCTGTTCCTCGGGGCGAGCGACACGGCGAAACGCCCTTCCGCACCATTCTGGGCCGCATTGGTCGATGAACTTCATGGCCGGGACCTGCGCCCGGTCCTGTTTGGAGGCCCCGCAGAAAAACCCCTTGGCCGACAGGTCGCATCCCTCGCCGCCGGTCAAACGCTGGATCTGTGCGGCACGCTCGGTCTGGATGAACTGAGTGCCGTCGGCCAGACTATCGCACTTTTCATCACCCCGGATACCGGTCCCATGCATTTGGCAGTCTGGTCCGGCGTGAAATGCCTGAACCTGTCCATGGGCAACGTCAACGCCTGGGAAACCGGTCCCTATTCGCCCGGACACACCATTCTGCGTGCCGACATGGACTGCGCCAAAGGATGCTGGGCCTGTTCCCGCGACAAACTCTCTTGCCACGACGCATTCAAACCCGGACCAGTGGCCGCTTTTGCCGCACGCATGATCGCCGGGGATGGACCGACCAAACTCGCCCGGATGAAGCTTCCGGGACTGGCCGCCTTTGAAACAGGAACATCCGATCTCGGTCTTTTCCATCTCACCCGACTCGACCAGACCCCACCGGATGCCGAACGATTGCTGTCCCGCTTCTGGCAACGCTTTTTCGGTGCGCACTTCGGTCTCTGGGAAACAACCCGGTGCACGGAAGCATGGAACGATTTGACGCAACACGCCGAAAAAGAAACGACCATTCTACTGGGACATCTTCCGGAAATGGGCCGCCAGTTCAAACACGGGCTTCGTCACGGAAGCATCCTGGATGACACGTTCTGGGTCGAAAGTCCCACCCCGATCAAACCACTCACTGGCTACGCTCACCTGTTTCTCGAAAACACCGACTACTCCCGTTCTGGCTGGAGCATGGCTCTCACCCTGCTGGAAAAGCTTATCGCTCTCTGTCAATAACCGCCTAACAGGGTCATTTCTTCCTAGCCACATTCTTTCAACACACTGATTTTACGACGCTTCTTCTTTGGCACAGCTTTTGATTATATTCAGGCTGAAGGAGAAAGGTATGCAAAATATTCCTGGCATCGCCATCCAAAAGCCGACCGAACAGATTCCGGTCATGAAAATCGCCCCGGCAAACACGGGGGACCAAAATGACAAGTTCATGGATCTGTTCAACACACACGCAAATCTCGTCGAAGATGAGCTGGCGCTGACCCCTGTCTCCTCACAGGAAAAAATGCTGGAATCCGGCCCCGCTTCCGAAGACCAGGAAGCCACTGTCAATGCCGCTGGGAACGAAGTTCCGATTCAAGATGATCCCGAACCAACCGAAGCGCCTCTGGACACGCGTATGACAGAAGAGGATTTCGAAGAGATCAGGGACGACCTCGAAGCCTATGGCATGTCTCAGGAAAAGCTGGACGCGATCGAAGAAAAGATTCGGAGCGACGAAGGCATGACCTGGGGAGAATTCACCGAAGTCGTGGCCCAGAGTATGGCCGAAATGCGCACCAACGAATTTTCCGAGACTGAAAAAGGGAAGTTGACCAGCTTCTTCTCGAAGTTCGGATTCTCGGACACGGAAAGCGACGCACTCATCCGAGATCTGGAAAACGGCAATCAGGCCAAAGTCCTGAAGGCGCTCCAGGTCAAGATGGACGCCATGCCAAAGGATCAACGCCTCCTGTTCGACAAGCAGGAAGTCGAAGCGTTTACTTCGGCACTCGGTTTTTCCAAAGAATTCACGAGTAAACTCCAGGAACTCTTCGGGACAAACGCCCTGCCCAAAGACATCAAGCAGGCCTTTACCCTCATTCAACAGGAAATGACGGCACTGGATGCCAAGGACCAGACCTTGCTCCAGGCCGTGACCAAAGGGTTTGTTCATGCCATGGGAGACGCAGCCAAGGAAAGCACCCTCGCCCGTCAGGTTGCGGAAGCCGTGGACCTCAAACCACGTGTGGCCGAAGACGCCTTCAAGGCCGAAACAAACCGAGATTTCACGCAAGTAACAGACAACCGTCAGCAGGGACTGTCGGAGACGCACCACACAAAGGCACCCGCAGCGGCCAATCAGCAACAACCGGAATCCGATACGCATTGGACCACCCTGCTTGAAAAGGTTGCCACAAACGATGCCGGAACAGAACGCGCTCAGGTCAACGTCAAGACTGACGAGACCATCAACACGCTCAAGACGGGATTGACCTCCTCAACCGAAATCGGAACCGGAACAAAAACACACGCATGGGAAAAAGTTTCCGCCCCCAAGGTCATGAAACAGGTGGACAATGCCTTCATCAAAACCCTGAATAATGGGGCCAAACAACTCACCGTACAGCTCACACCAGAAAACCTCGGCAAGCTCTCCATCGTGCTCCAGGTCAATGGGAAAGAGGTCAATGCAAGCATTCGGGCCGAGAACCATGAAGCGGCAAAGATTATCCATGAGAACCTTGATATAATTAAGAATTCTTTAGAAAATCAAGGACTCAAGGTTGAAAAACTTGATGTTCAGACCGGGCTTGCCAACAACCAGGATGCCCATGAATGGTTTGGTCAGGAACAGCACAACATGGCCCGAGATCGCGAGGCCATGGCCGCCATGCGCAGCCACATGAAAAATATGCGGAATGGAAATGACGGCCCAATGGCCCAAGACCTGCAACTTCTCCGTGAGCAGGCAATTAATGCCGCACATGGGTTACACGTTATTGCGTAAGCGAGGTCTATTATGGGTTACATAGACAATGGTGGAATGATTCTCGGGGCACAGGAACAACGGATGGCCGCGAGCAACACTCCGCAACACAAATCGAGCATGGATCAGGATTCTTTCCTGACGATTCTGGTAGCGCAACTGACGCATCAGGACCCGCTCAATCCGATGGAAGACACGGAGATGACATCCCAGTTGGCCCAGTTCTCAAGCCTTGAGCAACTCACCAACATCAATGACGGCATCAAGTCATTGGGGTCCTCCATGCAGCAAAGCGACATGCTCTCGGCAGTCAGCTTCATCGGCAAGGAAGTCAAGGCCGAAGGGTACAAAATCAGCATGAACGAAGGCAACGCCTCGACCATCTACTACGGTTTTGGCGAACCGGTCTCGAAAATCATGATGAATATTTACGATTCCGAAGGCGCCATCATCCGCTCTGTCGAACTGGGCAGCAAGAAGGCCGGATCATATCAGTACGAATGGGACGGAAAAAATGAAGCGGGTCAAAAAGTGCCAGACGGCCAGTACGGAATTGGCATTCTCGGTGAGGACGTCAATGGCAAACATGTCATGGTCCAAACGGAAATTTCCGGCCGAGTTGATGCCGTAGTCAACGAAAAGGGCACCCAGTACCTACGCCTGAGCGACGGCAGATTTATCAGCTTCCTCAATGTCAAGGAAGTGGTTGATCCGGGAACCGCCCCAATTGTGAAACCGGATGACGACAAGTCTGACGAAGAATAACGATAAATTTCACCTGCGGCAGCCACGCCACAGGCTCTTGGAGAAGAGATTAGGAGGTAGATATGGGTTTAGGAGCATCATTGTATTCCGGTATTTCGGGGCTTACAGCGCATTCCGAACGGATGACGGTCATCGGCAACAACCTCGCCAACGTGAACACCACGGGGTTCAAAGGCGCACGAATGCAGTTCGAAGACCTCATGAGCACCGATTTTTCCACGGTCAACGGCGTGGGTCAGGTCGGACGCGGCGTTCGGGTCTCCACAGTCTATTCGGACTTTGGCCAGGGTGCGTTCGAGTCATCGTCCGAAGCAACGGACATGGCCATCTCCGGTGACGGCATGTTTCTGGTGTCGCCCCTCGGCGAAGACATGAAATATTTTTCCAGAGCGGGCAATTTCCGTTTTGATCAGGACGGATTCCTCGTTGATCCACATGGATATATCCTTCAAGGATGGGAAATCGAACGATCCAGCACCTCGGTCACCACGACCAGTTCGAACACGTCCCTGTCCCCGCGTTCCGCACGAATCATCGGGACTCCCACGGATATCCGTCTGGAAAACTTCCAATCCGAGCCGAATCCGACCACCAATGTGTCCATGGTCACCAACCTGGACCCGACAGCACCGGATAATTCTTCAAGCAGCACGGACCCCTACTTTGCCATGTTCAGTAACTGGCACGGCGACAAAGAGACACCGCTGCCACCGACACTCTATTCCTATTCGAGCACGCTGAAGGTCTATGACGACATCGGCACAGCCCACAATCTGACCGTCTATTATGACCAAGTCACCATGAGCAATGCCGGTGGCGACACAGTCTGGGAATACATGGTCACCTGTGAACCAAACGCTGACCGCCGGATTCTCAGTGGTATGGATGGTCAGGACACCTCCATCGGACAGGCCGAAACATCGGCGGCCGGCGTTCTGATGATTGGCACCATGACATTTACCACCGGCCAATTGTCCGGCATGAGCGCGTACACGCTCAAATCGAACGGCGGCGGTTCGGTCAAGGACTTGAACAACTGGTCACTGGCGGATTTTTCCACCAGCGGTTACCCGGTGTGTACAGCCAACTTCCTCGGCAAATCAAACGCCAGTACAGCCGAAGCCACCAATGCCACCCCGCTCCAAATTGATTTTGGTATTTCCAACAGGGATTTGTCCAGTAACGGCGGCCCCGTCACCATTGGTTGGGAAGGAGGACTCGGTTCTCTGCCACAAACGGCCGCCATGGTCGGTAGTGATGTCAGCAGTGCCGGCTATCTGGCCAACTTCAAAGACCCGGCAGTCAGTGCCCTGGCCACTCAAAGCTTTGACACCGGCGGTCCGTCCACCCTGTTCCAAAGTCAGGACGGATACTCCGCAGGTATCCTGCAAAATATCTCGGTTTCCCGCGAAGGCGTCATCACCGGCCACTATTCCAACGGTCAGGTGTTGGAACTCTACGCGGTCACACTGGCGACCTTTACCAATGAACACGGTCTCAGGCGTGAAGGCGGCAACCTGTTCTCCGAAACCCGCGAATCCGGCCCAGCCCTAACCGGGCAGGCAGGCTCCACGGGCAAGGGAACCATTGATGGCAACTCCCTGGAGATGTCCAATGTGGATATGGCCACCGAATTCGTCCGCATGATTAGCACGCAGCGCGGATTCCAGGCCAACACCAAGGTTATCACCACCACGGACTCAATGCTCGGCGAAGTCATCGCCATGAAACGATAAACTCTCTCGGTCTAAAGTAACCCATACTCAATAGACCCTTCTCCACGGCATCCTCTGTCTGACCCGCAGAGGATACCAGCAAAACCACGGCCCGACAGGCAACCCACCTGTCGGGCCGTTGTGCATCATTTTTCGACGCAGCCCCATGCCCACAAAAATCCCTGCTCAAAAATTTTTTGAACAGGGAATTTCGACATCCGTGCCGCGCGAAAAAAACACACGCACTAATCAAATAATTTTTCAACCTCTTCGTACACATGCCGCATGTACATCATCTTCGGAGAACCACCCATGGCAACGGCCAAAAGACCGGCATCGATGATTTCATCCCTGGTAGCTCCATGAGTGGCCGCGTTCTGCACATGCAAAGAGATACACATGTCGCACTGGGACAGAATGGAACAGGCAATCAAAATCAAAGACTGATATTTGTCCTCAATGGCGCTGCCCTTTTTGATGGTAGCGGTAAAACTCTGGTATGCCTTGAAGACATCCCGACGGTTCTTGTTCATGTGACGAAAGAGTTCTGTCGCTTTTTCAGCAGGTTCTTTCATTATCATACTCCTGTGATAATACAGTGCCGGTCCAAGAGAACGCCTCCTGGACCGGGCACTATGAGAGGGAGAGAGTCCCGATTGGGTTAGTCGTTGGGTACATCCAAAAAAAACACCTGTAAAGTGGAAAAAAAACGTTCTTTCCAACACTTTGGCGAATTTTCAACGACTTTTTCTCAAAAAACATTCCAATATTGCGTTATTGGACAAACAATCTGTACCGGATTTCTTTTTAAAAAACCCGATCATGAGATCGGCCCCGCCCCCAGTTTCAATGCATGCCATTTGTACACACCCCGAAGCCCATTGGTCAACGCGAGTATGAAAAAGACGGCAAACATTGCCCCGATCAAGGCCGACACCGAATCCATTACGATCTTGGAAATAAAAATATATACATACAGCCCGAGTCCGGCAACAGCGGCACACCGATATTTCCGGTAGATGCCAACGCCCAAGAAGGCAAAAAACACCACATAAATCAACGGGGTCACATCCGGCACCTGCCCCGGAAAATCAACCATGAACATGATCATGTTAAGTACGGTAAAACCGGCAATGATTCCACAGGCCCATACTCCCTGCATCGCCGCACGATGCGCACTGTCAAAATCCACTATTCGAGGCCAAATCTTCCCCATATCACGCCGTTTCTGTTGCATCTTCTCAGCCATAGCCTCTCTCAACTAATCTTCTTTCCCATGAATCAACGTATACAATGAGCCCTTGCTTTCCAGCAATTCGTCATAGGTTCCCTGCTCCACGATACGCCCGGCCTTGAGCACCACGACCTTGTCGTAGTAAGGCAACATGTCCAAACGATGAATCACGGCCAGCACCGTGGATTTCCCCTTCCAATTGTTGGTCAGAATATTCTGCACACGGCCTTGAGACTTGTTGTCCAACGCGGCTGTGGCTTCATCCAGAATCAACACGGGCGGCACCTTCAAGAAAGTCCGGGCCAAGGCGACTTTCTGCCGCTGTCCACCGGACAATCGATCCCCCATGGACCCGACTTCAAAGTTCAAACCGATCTCGGCCACTGGCTCCAGCGCGCCCTGCATGATAAGCGCCTGCATGATGCGATGATTGATCTCCTCCTCGGCCCCCTCGGCATCCGCCCGGACACGACCAAACAGGATATTATCCTGAATATTCAAAGAACCGATGTACTTATCCGGCGAAAAGAACCGGAAGGCATTGGGATACTCCTGAACCACCTTTTCCATGAAATCCTGACGGGAACGAACCACTCGATTGACAAATCCCTTGTCCAATACGGTTTGCCCGTGAATGCCCGGGATATACGCCAGTGCTAACTTGAAAATCAGGCCGCGCTCCTCTTCCGAAAGCGGTTCGCCGGAATCCAGTCGGTTGGCGACTTTCTGATAGTCACCATATTCGGCTTCCGGAATGGGACTATTTTTGAAGGCCTCATGTGCCGGCTCCGGTCCCAATTCATCCGTGATGACCCGAGCCAGGGTTTCGCCAAGCACGGTCAGATGTGCATCAAGTCCATGTTCTTCAAGGAAAAGAATGAACTGAGGATGTTCATGCAGATGTTCCTGGTCAAACGCCTGGTCAAGCGCAGATCCAAAGGCGATATTCTCGGCAACCGTCATATACTGGCTGTATTTCTTGAAATCGAAAAACTCGATATATTCAGCCACATCAGCATACATCCCGGCTTCGCCTTCCTGAAACTCCTGACGCGAGGCCAAAATCGCGGTTTTCAGCGTCTCAGTCGAAACGTCCGCCGTCAGCTTGGACCGGAAAGCAAAGGCGAGAATATCCGTAAACAGCCCCACCTGCTGGGTAATTTTTATAAGGTCGTCCAACGTCGGGGCTTCACCGGATGGGGTGCAACTCCCGCCCTGCATGGCCAGGGATTGGCAGGAGTACAACAAATTCTCCTTGACCGTCCCGTCAAAAATAAACGGATGCTGAGCCACCATGCCCATATTGTACGAAATATCCTGTTTCGTCAGCTCGGAGACTTCCCGGCCTCCAACAAGGACACTGCCACCGGAGTACTTGTACAGTTGGGCCACACACAAAGCCAACGTCGATTTTCCCGACCCGGAAAATCCGACCAGCGCCACATGTTCCCCACCCTTGACACTCATGGACACATTGTCGAGCAAACGAATGTTGCCACCAACCACAAAGGTCAAATTCCGAATCTCAATATCATTGTCGAGCGCATATGGTTCCCGCCCCTCGGAGACCTGTCGGAATTCCGGCGAATGGTCAAAGGCACGCATGATCTGGTTGTACCGAACCGAACTGTCCTGATAGACCTGCCAGAATTCCATCAACTCCTTCCACGGGTCATAGAGCTTCTCGTAAGCAGAGAGAAACGCCACGATCGCCCCCACATCGAAATGGCCCTGAATAGCGTAATATCCACCAATCAGGAAAAGGACGAATGGTCCCAAACTCATGAAAAAATTATTGACGAATTTAATGCCGAATTTGATGCTGTTCTGGGTGACTGTCGCCTTGTACAACTTTTCGATAACCGCATTGAACCGTTTTTTTTCCAATGGGATGGACGCATTGGAATGGACTTCGTGAACACCGGAGACCGCTTCCCCCACCAAGCCGGACAGCCGTTGCGTATGCTCAATGCGTTGCCGGTTGGCGCGTCGGAAATATTTTTGGATGCGGGGTAAAATGAGCAATTCGATCGGATAAATGGAAATCGAAATGAGTCCAATGGTCGGATTCAGATGAATCATGTAGGCGGCCATGGCCAGAAAGGTCAAAACGTTCACCGCGGGGACGGCCACGGCCTGACCGATAAATGTGGCGACCGGGATAAATTCCGTTATGAGATAAGAAATGACATTGCCTGGAGAGGTACGACGATAGAACTGGACCGGCAATGAAAGCAGATGTTCATACAACCGCTCCCGCACGACCTTGAGCGTCTTTTCACCGATGTATACCTGCATCAGGTTGATACAATATTTGAGAATACCGGCCAGTGTCACGGCCCCGATGTACAAAGCACAATATCGCCACAACGCGGGAAGATCCTTCAACCCAATGGCTTCGTTGATGATTCGCTTTTGCATCTCAAGGGGCAAAACGCGCATTGCCACCGTAACGACGATGATGCCGACCACCATCAATTGAAGCGGTATATTTTTATAAAGGACCCATGAATAAAGTGCTGTTTTCGTAATACGTTTCGAATCGTTGGGATGGGACATGGAACCGTCCAGTGGGCTGATGGTGGAAATTCCGTGTTGTATAAACGGAATAGGATATTTTTCCAAGTATTATATCCCCGGCAAAGGGGTTCTCAGTGGACAACACACCCAATTGTGTGGTCAAACATCAAGAAGTGTGTGAACAGAATATCGAGTGGAGAATACGAATATGAAGGCGTCCATTCACATCAAAATTTTCATTATACTCCTGGCATTCAGCCTTGGTCCACTCGCCATTTCCCGAGGGCTGATGGGCAGGGCTTCTGGAAAGGCGGTCAAAAACACGTCCGAGGAGTTACACAGAGAATTGGTCTTCATCGTCGCCTCCGAGCTTGAATACAATGCCACATCGCTGCTCTCACTGCTGGAACGTGGTGGAGAAACCATGAAACTGGCTGTTCGTGCACTGTCCATGGACACACGCCGTATCCTCGAAAAAAATCAAGGCGATCCAGCTACCCCCATCTATTTCTCCCGCGATTTCAACACGCCGGAAACCGCGCCTCCAGACACCAGAACACACACGGGATACAATCGACTCACCATGTCTGGCAGAGAGTTGCCCATCAAGATCAGCTTTGACTTTTCATCCGCCCATATTCCACAAATGATGCGCCGAAACAGCGTCCCGCAGAACAGCACCAGACACCAGGAGCTCTTACTGCTGCAACAGTTGACGCCCACTATGCGAGACTTGCTCAAAGACATGATGGATGCCCCGTTCTGGTTCAACATCGGTCTCGAATCCGGAGCTTTTATCAGCTATCCAGGACACGGCGGTTTTCCACATATGTACGATCACCGGAACCAGGAATGGTATCAAAAAACACGCGATTCCAACGAGTGGAAATTTTATCTGACCGTTGATCCGGCAACCCGTGCGACCGTCACAACCATTGCCTTCCCCATTCATTCCGTTGCAGGGAAATTTCTGGGATGTGTCTCTCTGGATCTCCCGTCATTCGCCTTCATGGGTGAAGAAGATCTTAAAAAACGGTGGGATGGCGAAATACAGTCATTCATGGTATATCGCGACGCTTCGGGCGATGCCCAAGACAAGGGACTTCCCATTCTCGCCGAAAAGGAATCCCGTCCGAACGGGCATCGACACTGGATGAGTGGCGTCGAAAAAAAATGGCTGACTTTTGATGACCCGGTTGGGACTGAAGTCCTGTTGCATGCCATGGACATGCAAAAATCCGGGGTGGTCCCCCTGTCGTACAAAGGAGAGGATTCAGTCTGCGCCTTTGCCTCCAACACCTATTTTTCCTTTATCATCATCGCTCCCAAAAGCGTTGTTTCCAAATTGCCAAACGCGGTCGCAGGCTCATTGGAATTTCTCTTTGACGAGATGCGCAACATTTCACTCATCACCTCAGGCATCATGTTGATTTTCACAGGACTCATCGCCTGGTTCGGCTCCCGGCTCATTACCCGCCCCTTGTTGACCATGACCCAGGTCGCACGCCGTCTGGCAAATGGTGATTTCTCAGCCCGCATGACCCAACGAACCGGAGATGAACGGGATGATCTGGTGGATTCATTCAACGACATGGGACCAAAACTCAAGGAACTGATGCACCTGAACAAGGACATGGAACTTGCCGAAGAAGTTCAGCGACTGCTCCTGCCGACATCAGAACCGTGTCAGGAAGGCTTCGATATTTCCGGCGGCATCTCCTATTGCGACCAGACAGGTGGGGACTATTACGATTTCCTGAATGTCAAATGTCAGGACGGCGACGCGCTGGGAGTCGTGCTCGGCGATGTCTCGGGTCACGGTCTTCCCTCTGCGCTTGTCATGGCCGCCGCCAGAGGCCAATTCCATACCTTGTCCAAAATCTGCATGGCCCCGCATGAACGCATGAATTCCATCAACGAAGTCTTAAGCCGTGATCTGGATGGAACCGGCCGTTTCCTGACGGTCTTTTATCTGCGGCTCAAGAAAAACGACCCAACGGTCAATTGGATTCGAGCAGGTCATGATCCGGCCATTCGATATAATCCGGCAACTGATACCTTTGGAGAATTATCCGGCGAAGGGTTGCCTCTCGGCGTGCTGGAAGAGTATGAATACGAATCCAATGAGGCCACCCTGCTGGAAGGAGAGATTCTCGTCCTGTCCACAGACGGCGTCTGGGAAGCCCGGGACGCCAGTGGGGAAATGTTCGGAAAGCAACGAATGCTTGCCATCATCAGGAAAAATGCGCAAAAAAATGCGGAAGGTATTCGCCTGGCACTAATGGAGGCTGTCGAACAGTATCAGGCCCATGGGCAGGAAGACGATATCGCCGTGGTTGTCATTCGCAAAAATAGCAGAACATGTATGCCTGAAAAGAACTTTGCATTTCGCATGAGCAACAAGGAAAACTGCTTCAGAAAATTCCAGCCTGAAGTGGAAGCCTTTGGTGCGTCACACAACCTGCCCGGAAAAACCATTTTCCAGCTCACGCTGGTCCTTGATGAGCTTATCACGAACATCATTCAATATGGATATACCGATTTTGACGAGCACCCGATTGATGTGTCTTTATCCATGGACGGAGACATGATAACGATCCAAGTTGAAGACGATTCCGAACCGTTCAACATACTGGAAGCACCAGAGCCGGAACTGGACGTGCCTCTGGATGAACGAGACCGTCAAATCGGCGGCATGGGAATCCACCTCATCAAAAATATGGTCAATGACATCAACTATGGCCGAAAAAACGGCAAAAACGTCCTCACACTCCACAAAGACATCAGCAAGCCCTGCCCCAAAATATCGGCGTAGGCATATGGAGGTATACAATGGCAATGAACCATGACACCGAAAATGGCGTAACCATCCTGACCATCGACGGCAATCTGGACGCCGAAGGAACTCAGGCAATGGAAGAAAAGGTTGTCGCCCTGCTCGAAGGTGGCGAAACCAAACTGCTCTTCGATTTCACCGGACTGGACTATATCAACAGTTCGGGCCTGCGCGTCCTTGTCCTCGCGTACCAACGGCTCAAGAAGACCTCCGGCTCCGTGGCCATTTGCGGCGTAAAAGATTATATTCAGGAAGTCTTCGAAGTCTCCGGGTACGACCGGATTTTCCCCTTATATGGGGCGCGGGCAGACGCCTTGGCCGGGATGTAATCCTTTCGATCTACAGACTATCCCCATTGAACGCATCCCGCATCAGTGGCACGGCGTATCGATTCGGGTTGCATCGCATGGCTAGTCCTCTCCTGTGAGCACGACGGAGTGCAAAAGCACTCGCCCCCGTGTGCCCTCAAAAACACCGCACCGTTTCCCAAATAATGGAAACGATGTGGTGTTTTTGGTGACATCAACAACGCCATGGGCCGCACCATCCCGACAGACACAAACCACACTTCAAAATTTTCTTCTAAACACAAGTTGACCATTGCCCACAAAAAAACCGCCTGTCCCATCAGGGGCAGGCGGTCATGTATAGCTCGTGAGGCTGACCTTAGAAGCTAAATCCCAGAGCCGCACGCATTTCAGCGGGAATCATGGCGTCCTGTCCAGGCTCAAGAGCCTTCCAGGGAGCACCAGCTTCCTTGCGGGATGCCTTGACGTCTTCCATATCAAAACCATAGCGGGGAACGTCAAACTGCTGGCCGGGATAAATCATGTCAGGATTGGAAATCTTGTCACGATTTGCCTTGTAAATAAGAGGCCACATGAACGGATCATTGTACACATGCTTGTACTCGGAAATCCACCACAGGCATTCACCCTTGGTCACGGTATGTGTCGCGGGCAGGGAATCATATTCAGCCTTGTAGACCTGCATAGGATCAACAACGACTTCTTCTTCAACAATAATTTCCTTCTCTTCAACGACAACCACTTCTGGCTCGGTCTGGACTTTTTTGGCACAGCCCCAGGCAAAGACAAGGCACAGAGCGATTGCGAGTAGGATCAACTTCTTCATTGTGGGCCTCCTCAAAAGATCTTTTTTTGCAAATTCTAGTACAAAGACATAGGTCATGTACGTATTCTCGTGGTCCAATTATCAATAATTTTCTTTTCTTGCAACACTATTCTGTTGGTTGGATTTTCAACAAAGGCCTTTTCCACCGCCTGGGCAGCCTCCTTCATCCACCCCCCCATGCGCAAGCTCTGACTAGCGAGAACATACATTCGTTCAGGTTCATTTTCATAAATGGAATACATCAAATGTCCATATTCCGTATCGAAAACAGCCTTCACCAATTCATTCTGAGAAAAAATATACCGCGCAAGCAGGACGTTGTCACTGTATCTATGCAAGTAATATGGCAAGAGTTGTCGGCACTTATCGATAATAAACCGGATACGATCAATCTCTCGACGCATGGACTCTTCGGTCTGATTCAAAACCTGAAAAAGTTCATCAGTGATATCCTTTTCAGACTGGTTCAACTCTCCTTCATGGAGTTTGTGAAACCACGGCGCATAATTTTGCTTCTGATACGCATCTTCCTTGAGTTTGGTCGCTTCGTGAAAGATGTAGCCAAGCGCCCAATCCAACAGTTTTCCGCCCAGTTGCGAATGGGGGTCGTTCCGAAAAACGTGATGCGCCGTGTCTTTCAGCCGCCACAGCAGTCCCTTGTTCATTTCCACGCCCACCAGATCCTTGAGCACCTCGAAATGAATGGTTCCATTTTCGTCGAAACCGACAAACTGCAATTCAAGCTGATCGCAGGTCTGACAAAAAAACTTGAAAAGATCCCGAACAAATTCAGGATGTTTAGTCTGTATCCATGCTTGTGACATGTCCGTAACTCCGTATCGGCCCGCTATTCCGGAAAGATGACATCCACCCGGGCGCCACCATTTTCACCATTGCTCAAATGCATTTCAATACCATGGCTTTCAAAGATGGTTGAAACCAGAGCCAGGCCAAGGCCTGTCCCGGAATCCTTGGTGGTAAAGAAGGGGTCCCGCACCTGTTCCAGATGGTCCGGAGCAAACCCCGGTCCGGAATCCTGAAGAATCACATGCAGACTGCCATGCCCCCGAGCCGCATTGATCGAAAGCTCACCCGGACCGTTCATGGCCTGAAGCGCATTGGCCACCAAATTGTAAAAAGCTCGGTACAAGAGGTCTTTATCTCCCCGGACCTCCATGTCGTCGCAATACTCGCGCACAATGGTCACGCCGAGCTTTTCACATTCCTGTTCCATAAACACGGCAACCTGCTCAAGAATGGAGTCCACCATGACTGGATGCATGGTCGGTTTTTTGGGACGGGCGTAATCGAGAAACTCGGTCACTGTCCGAGAAAGCCGCTTGGCCTCTTCGTGCAACGCCTCAAGGATGCGGGTCGATGCACTGTTTTCCTTTTTTGCCCGTTTCAGAATCAACTCCGAACTGGAACAAATGATACCGAGAGGATTGCGAATTTCATGAGCCACTCCCGCAACCATACGGCCCATACCTGCCAGTTTTTCCTGTTGCTGCAATTCAAAAAGCAATTTCTCCTTTTCCTTGAGCTGTTTGTTGCTCAAACGCTCCGCCCTGCGCAAAACCGTCAGGACAAGGAAAAAAAGGACAAGGGATGTCACCAATGAAAAAGTAATGACCAGTCGTTCAAAATTGAGCATGGACATATAATCGGGCGTGATATCCTGTTCAAACTCAAGAATTCCCATGATCGGATTCTGATCGATATTGGTCAGGCTCCGCTCGGCTCGCAACGGATTGTACGCACGCAACGTCATGCTTCCCGGCTTGAAATCGACCATGAACAGGGCCGCTATTTTCGAGACGCGGGAAAGGATCTGCGCACTGAATTTTTCGGACTCCCATGTTTCCGTGACCTTGTAGATGGCATTGCCAGGCTTACCTATCTCATTCTTGTCCATGGAATACGTCACCGTGCCTTTGGCGTCGTAAATCCGCAATGTCGAAACGTGAAAACTATGCACCGTGGACCGAATAACCCTGTCCATGGCTTCATACTGTTCATCATTTCTCAACTGAATACGACCGAACTTGACCACGGTGGGAATCACGAATCGAGAAAAGAGCTGGTGGCTGACATTTTCAGCCAGAAGCAACGCAAAGGCTTCCTGTTTTTCCAACAGGGTCCGCTCGGCATATTTTGAAATGAATAAGGAAAGCAACAGGCTGAAACTTAGAATAATAATCAGCAACGTCCAGGAAATGACCTTGACGAACTGAAGCGGCCTGCTGCCATCAGCTTCGTTGAATTGTCGCAGTTTAAAACTCCCGTATATCTCGCTCGGCAGACAGGAACTCGTTCAGGTCCGCCTTTTCTCGTTCAAGTCCATCCGCATCCATCCGGGCTTTTGCCAACCGCTTGCCCAGTTCGACTGCGGGTTGGTTCACGGGATTGATCCCCATGAGCCAGCCCGTCAAAAGTGTGACCGCGCCGAGCAGCGCAATCATCTTTCCGGCCTGCCTCGGGCCATCCGATCCCATGCGTAATTCTACCAACGGAACGCCGCTCGCGGACAACGCCATCCGGGTCCCCAGACCTTCTGCCCGAAGCAGTTCGCCAAAGTCCATACCCTGTACATAACTAAATTGTTCCGGCAATGCTGCCGGGAATTTCGGTCCAGCGGGCAAAGTTGGACAGGTCAGGAAAAGACAGGCCTTGTTCCGCCGACCATCCATGAACATCTGGTTGACGGAATGTTGATCTGTCACACCGATGGCCGGAATGGGCTGGCTGCCCTTGCCTTCCTTGCCGAGAGATTCAGCCCAGAGTTGGGCAAACCAGTCACCGAACCCCGCCCACAACGGGATATAGGCGAAAAAAATCATCTCATCAAATCCCCTGTCCATCAGGGCCGCGTTCCAGACCGCCAACTGAAAGGCACTGTGTCCGGCCAGCGTTTGTCCGGTCAATTCGGATGAGATCAACGATGCCGCCATTTCCCGGGCACCGTCCAGCAAGGAATCAATATCCATTCCCAAAAAGACCGCAGGGAGCAACCCCACTGCCGACAGAACGGAATACCGACCGCCAAGATTGTCGGGAACAGGAAGAGACTTGATGTCATAGGCATCTACCTCACCACGCAAAAAACCATTTTCTTCGTCCGTGACAAGCACCATATTCTCGTGCCACGCATCGCCCAAATGGTGCTGCATCCATTCCTTGAGAATGAAGTATTGGCCCACAGTCTCAATGGTTCCACCGGATTTCGAAATGGTCACGACCACGGTTTTTTCAGGGGGCAATTGCGTCAGAAATGCTTCGAGCGCATAGACGTCCACATTGTCCGCTATCCACAGACTCCGCCCGGTATGTCCCGGCTGTCCCTGCTGCGGATAAAAAGCCTGTTGCAAGGCACGCGCACCCAGAGCCGACCCACCAATTCCCAAAAGCAGCATGTGGTCAAACCGCGCGAGCATGGGCTGCAACGCGGCCAATTGTTCCTTGAGTTCTGCCTCATACGGCATGGTCAAAAACGGAAGCCTGTCAGCGGATGTCTCTTCCCGAAGGCGTTGTGCCATGGCATCGGCCCGCGCTTCAAAACGCGCCATATCCAGATCGTCCATATTCGAATTGGTCCAATCAAGCGTATCGGTCATGCTGTGTCCTCCCGGTCAACGTCGGTTTCTCATTCACCACAGTGCCGCCTGGTGAAATCTGAAAAGAAATCCATTTTCTGTCCCCTGCGCAGGAGTCGCGAGAGTACCATGATTCCCAAAAAAGAAAAGGCATGGTCTCACATCAATTCCGCTTGCCAAACAGGACCCGTTGCAAATCGGCCAGTGTTGCAGCCGTCTTGGAATGACAAATAGGGGCATGACCCAATCGATCCGCCTGCTTCAACCGAACATCATGTGCGGCTACAGGACGGACCTGTCCGTTCAGATCGATTTCTCCCCAAAATACCGCGGATTCCGGCAGGGGTTGGTCATAAAATGACGACATGATCGCGGCAACCACCGCCAGATCAAGGCCGGGGTCTTTCGATGCCAATCCGCCCGTGATCTTGGCATAGATATCATGACCGCTGAGATTCAACCGCAATCGTTTCTCCAGCACGGCCAGCAACAAGTTCAATCGATTAGTATCAAATCCCAGGGCCGTGCGCCGTGGAATCGTCAAAAACGATTTGGAAACAAGTGCCTGGACTTCAACGGCAAACGGCCGTTGTCCATCCACGGCCAAGGCCATGGCTGTCCCGGACAGGGACGGGTCCCGGGCTCCAAGAAAAAACGTGGCCGGGTCTGCCACCACTTCCAAACCGCGCTCTTTCATGGTGAACACCACCAGCTCGTCGCTCGGGCCGAACCGATTCTTGAGCACGCGGAGGATACGAGAAAAATGTTTGCGATCGCCTTCCAGATACAACACCGTATCCACCATGTGTTCCAACAACTTCGGCCCGGCAATCTGGCCATCCTTGGTCACATGCCCCACCAGAATAAGGGTGGTTCCGGTCTTCTTGGTTTTTTCCACCAGTTCACCGGATACGGCGCGCACCTGACTGACCGAACCGGGAATCCCCTCGGCCAACGGCGACGCCAGCGTCTGCACGGAATCCACAATCAGCAATTCCGGCGGATTCGGTTCATCCAGAACAGCCAACGCGTCTTCAACCTTGTTGGACGCCAGAGCCAACAGTCCCGGTCCGAGCAGGCCGAGTCGTTCGGCCCGACCACGAAGTTGCGGCAAAGACTCTTCGCCAGACAAATACACCGCCGTATGACCGAGCCGAGCCTGACTCCCCGCCAGTTGCAAAAGTAAAGTGGATTTACCGATTCCCGGTTCACCGCCGAGCAAAATAGCCGCGCCCGGCACCAGACCGGAGCCAAGCAATTCATCCAGCGAATCCATGCCTGACGTCCGCGTGGAAAATTGTTCACTGTGCAAATCTTCAAGCAACTGCGGCTTGTCCTGCGCAACCGCCCCGGCCCGTGCGCGTTTCTTGTTCACAGTCATGACTTCCAGGGTATTCCATTCCTTGCAGGATGGGCACTGCCCCTGCCATCGCGGAGACTGTGCGCCACAGGCCGCGCATCGATACACGTCTTTCGTTTTCATGACTCTGAGTATCCCGCGTTTTCCCGTAAAAAGTCCAGCCCGGAAACAGCCATACATCCAATAAAATCGTTGACGATGCGCACAGGTCGCCAGTATTCATAATGAACAGAGAAACGTATGACAGATCGAAAAACAGCTTTTTTACATGGTGCACGGGATATCAGCCCGATGCTGGCGGGCGTCATGCCATTCGGCCTGATTTGTGGCACGGTCGGCGTTGCCAAGGGCATGACCGAGTGGGGATCATCCCTGATGTCAGTCATCATTTTTGCCGGAGCCTCGCAACTGGCTGCCATTCAACTGATGAGTGAACACGCCACCACGGCCGTGGTCATTCTCACCGGCCTGATTATCAATGCACGATTTTTCATGTACTCCGCCTCCATTGGGCCGCACTTCAAAGGGGTCCCCCCGCTCCAGAAAGTCGGGCTGGCCTACCTGCTGACCGATGGCGGATACGCGGTTTCCATTGCGCACTACCTGCGCTCCGATCACGAGAACATGAACAAGGTCTGGTATTATCTGGGCACCAACGTCACCATCTGGGTGGGCTATGTCGCCGCCACCGTGGTCGGGGCCTATCTCGGCGCGGTCATTCCCACGACATGGCGGCTCGACTTCGCCATTCCTCTAACGTTCACCGCCATAGTCATGCCGGTCATCATCGATCGCCCCACCATTTTTGCAGCCATCGTTTCCGCCAGTGTAGCGGTTGCAGCCGCCTCGCTTCCATACAACCTAGGTCTCTTGGTCGGCGCGATCAGCGGCATGATCGTGGGATATCTCGCAGAAAGGAGGCTTGCCAATGCTTGACATGACCACCTATTGGCCCGTGACCCTCGGCATCGGCATCGGCGTCTTTCTCACCCGCTATTCCTTCATTCTGGTACTGGATAAAATTACACTGCCGCCGATGGTCCAACGGATGCTTCGATACATCCCCGCCTCGGTCCTGCCCGCACTTATCGCCCCCGCCATCCTGCTTCACTCAAAAACAGGCACCATCTCCTTTGCCGGGTGGGATCAGTTGGCCGCCGGAATCACCGCAATCCTCATTGCCTGGAAAACCAGAAACATGCTGGCAACCATCGCCTCAGGAATGATCGTGTTGTGGCTGGCACAACTGTTCTTATAGTATATATATCGCCCTTCACTGAATGAAGTAAGATTTTTCCATCCTTTTTCAGTCCACATTTTCCAACAAAAACACGCATCAAGCCCACAAAAATTCCCTTCACGCCACAAAAACGCCAACTTTTACAAAAAATGTGACCTTTTTGTCATGTAAACTCATGTGAAAATTTTAACGCTTGACTCTTGGCAAACAGAGGTATTTAGTCCGTCTCTTTCGCGTGATTCTCCAGCCCCTGGCCCCCTCTCATAGGATCGACCACTGACTGTGACCACGAAGACACCACCAACCCAAGGAGGTTTCTAATGGCTTTTTCATTGCGTGCGCAGTTCGAAGCGTATGCACCCAAAAGTATTCCCTATTTACGATCTTACTCCCTTTCCGCACTCCAACGGGATCTCGGAGCGGGTGTCACTGTCGGTATTGTTGCCCTGCCGCTGGCCATGGCTTTTGCCATTGCATCAGGAGCCAGCCCCCAGACTGGATTATTCACCGCCATCGTTGCCGGATTCATCATTTCCGCCTTTGGCGGCACCCGCTTTCAAATTGGTGGACCGACCGGCGCATTTGTCATCATCATCTCCGACGTCATCGCCAGAAACGGTTTTGAAGGGCTGATGCTCGCCACCATCATGGCAGGTCTGCTGCTCGTGGTCATGGGTATTCTCAGGCTCGGACGACTTCTCCAATACATTCCTTATCCTGTCACTGCCGGATTCACATCAGGTATCGGCCTGCTCATTTTCTCCACGCAGTTGAAAGACTTTTTCGGACTCCAGATCGAGCACATGCCATCCGCCTTTGCCGATCAGGTGCTCGCCTGCGCCACGGCCCTGCCCACCACGCTCCCGGGAACACTGGCCATCGGGGCATTAACGTTGGGCACCATGTTGATTATCCGTCACCGCATCCCCCGTATTCCCGCTCCATTCGCCGGAATCGTTATCGGTTCCCTCGTTGCATGGGCCATGGGACTCGATGTCGAAACCATCGGCAGCCGATTCGGAGGCATTCCCTCGACATTACCAAGTTTCGTCCCCCTCTCAAACATCAGCATGGAGACACTCCATAACATTCTTCCTGATGCGCTCACCATCGCGGTTCTCGCCGGAATGGAATCACTCTTGAGTGCCACCGTCGCGGACGGCATGAGCGGCGACCGTCACAACTCCTCGACCGAACTCGTGGCTCAGGGACTTGCCAACATTGCTTCGCCGCTCTTCGGAGGACTCCCCGCCACCGGTGCCATCGCCAGGACCGCCACCAACATCCGCGCCGGTGCCTTCACGCCCATGGCTGGCATCTTCCACGTCCTGACTCTGGTTATTTTCATCAAATTCATGGCCCCAGTCGCATCACTGATTCCCCTGTCCAGTCTGGCCGCCGTGCTAATGGTCGTTGCCTGGGATATGAGCGAACCACACCGGTTGAAACGACTGTTCCTCGCCCCGAAATCAGACTCCATGGTCATGCTGAGCACCTTCCTGCTGACAGTCTTCGTTGGTCTGACTGTCGCCGTTGAAATCGGTGTTGTTCTGGCTGCCATCCTGTTCATGAAACGCATGAGCGAACTGGTCGATATCCACAGTCTCGACACCGGGTTGCCCGAAGAGGCCATCACCAGTCGCCGCACCGGAAACCCCAGAGTCGTTGTCTATGAAATCGCCGGCCCGCTCTTCTTCGGTATGGCCCAACGGTTCATCGACATCATGCGCTTCACCCGGAAAAAACCGGAAATTCTCGTGCTCTGTATGCGGCTCGTGCCCATCATCGATGCCACAGGACTTGAAGCGTTGGAGACCGTCATTCGACAAGGACAGGCTCAAGATATTCGAGTGATCCTTTCCGGTGTAAATCCGAAAATCATGAAAATCATGACCCGCTTGGGAACTGATAAAGTCGTGGGAACCGATAATATCTTCCGTGATTTCTCGACCGCTGTTGCCGAGACACTTCCATACTTCGAAGATGAAGAAGACGCAGAACAAATCGTGGGCGAACTGCCACATTGTAAATAAACTCAATACCATCAATTCAAAAAGGGCCGCTTCTGCGGCCCTTTTTTTATACGCTGATATCAAACTGCCCACCACGTACCTCACAAGGTCATTGATTTACACCGGACCTTCCCCCTGATACAACATCCTCCAAACACGAGCGAGGAAGTGTATGTTCACAGGATTGGTCTTAGGCATGGGTCGCATCGAAGCAGCAGACAACCGAGGCACTGAAACACGGTTTCGTATCAAGGCGATGTTTGATCTCCGCGACATTGAAGCGGGAGAATCCATTGCGGTCAACGGCGTTTGCCTGACTGTCGAAATCTTTGGGGACAACTGGTTTACCTGTTACGCCTCTGGGGAAACCCTCTCAGTCACCAGTCTGGGCGGACTCAAGATCGGCTCCACCGTCAATCTCGAACGAGCCCTGGCCATGGGTGATCGCTTTGGCGGCCATATTGTGTCCGGCCATGTGGATTGTCTGGCGCATGTCGCCGAAATTCGGCCTTCCGGCCAGTCGAAAATTTACAAGCTGTCATTTGATGCCGCGCACGGCAAATATGTCATCCCCAAGGGGTCCATCACATTGGATGGCATCAGTCTGACGGTCAATGATTGCGCCCCGACATGGTTGGAGGTGAACATCATTCCCGAGACGCAAAAAGTGACCACCATCGCGGGATGGATCCCTGGGACTGTCGTCAACATGGAAACCGATGTCATCGGGAAATATGTGGAGCGGATGGTCACGCCCTGGGTGGGTGAGACAGCCAAAGACACTTCAAAGACCGGCATCACCATGGAGTATCTTCGGAAAAACGGGTTTTGAGAAATCAATACCCTTTTTCCTGGCATCTTCTTTTCAGGGAGAGGGTGGGGGATGCCGCTTGCTGCGGCGATGCTTTCTGGAATGAAGAGAAGATAAGATAAGAGAAGAGAAGAATGCGCCTTTGGCGCGGAGCCAGGGTGGGTGCTGCGCACCCGAACCGCTTCCATGCCCTCCCGGCGGGGGCCGTTTTTTTGTTGGGGCAAATTGTCAAACCAAACTTAACACCCCGGCAAGTCCCTGCTCCTCAATGATTTCCCAGGTTGTCCTGTATCCGTTTATGAGGTCAACGGACGAGGCCAGTCGCTCAGGATCTGAAAAGACGGACCGTTTGCGTTTGGGATAAAATTGCCTCAACAGACCGTTTGTTTGTTCGT